>JANXOQ010000275.1 GCA_025357775.1 Ferruginibacter sp.
CTTGCAGGGCTTAGTTTATATAAAATAAATAACCAGCAACTAACAAAAATTAAACAAATAAAAGAAGGTGCAGGTATAAGTACTGCTTTAAAACTACAAAACGATTACATATATAGCACTTATGGTAGCGGAATTTTTAACTTAGCTAAAAATGTACCCGTTCGTATTCGTGAAGAAGCAGCTTACAGCATCATTGAAAAATTACAACCAATTACCAACGGCTATGCAGCATTAACTTATGAAGATGGATTTCATTTATTAGATAGATTACTTCAACCTGTAAAAACAATTACCATAAAAAATGGCTTGTTAAGCAATGAGGTTTATGATGTACATGAATACAAAGACACTACTTGGGTAAGCACTGCCAAAGGGGTTTCGGTTTTTGTAAAAACTGAATTTATAAAAAATATTTTATTTGAAAATAAATTGGTTAAAGATAAATGTATTTATTCTTTTCATAGTAACGATGGGCATTATTGGGTAGTAACAAATAAAAAATTATATGAATGTACTAATGATAAATTATTTGCTGTAAGCAGTTATTCCATTACTAGTAACGCAACCGAAAATGTAAAAACTGCATTATTTGATGCTACCACTAATACTTTAATTGCAGGTGCCGAAGAAGCAATTACTTTATACAATATGGTCAATGTGAAAAGAGATACAAGCGTTACTGCACCTACATTACAATTTACAAAACTAAATAGCGAAGAAAACGATTTAGGTAATAATTTTACACTTCCCTATAATTTTAATAGCATACATTTTACCATTATCCCAGGCATTTCCAATCCATTTTTACAGCCCAATATTTTGTATAAGTTAGAAGGCTATAATGATGCATTTCAACTTTTAAAAGATTCTACAACCTTTGCATTTGAAAAACTAAGACCAGGAAAATATACCCTTGTTGCAAAAGCAATAAATGCAGATGAATACCAAAGCAAGGAAGTAATACTTGCTCAATTTGAAATAAGTAAACCTTATTGGCAAGAGCTTTGGTTTTTAGCATTATCAACTATAGCACTAGTGGGGTGTAGTATTTTATTGTATAATTATTTTCAAAGAAAAAAACAATTGCAAAAAGACAATGCAAATAAATTGGCTTTGAGCTTAAGTAAGGATAGAGAAAGAATGAGCAAAGACCTACACGACCACCTTGGTACAAGCTTAGTAACAATGATAGCACAAACAGATAATATTGAAAATAAACTAATAAATAACGATGTATCTGCGGCATTGGATAAAATAAAAGATTTGTCAAATCAATCCAGAGAATCGATGAATGTACTGAGGGAAACAATATGGGCAGTGCAAGAAAATAGCCATACGCTAGACGAATTTGTAATAAGAATACGTACATTTTTACAAAGAGTAATGGGAGCTAATGAACATGATTGGAAATTAGAAACAGTTGGTACCATTAATAAAAAACTATCTGCGGAGCAAACACTACAGCTTTTTAGAATGATACAAGAGGCTACACAAAATATTATTAAACATGCAAAAGCTACAGAAGCAATTTACAAAATTGAAGGAGATAACAATAGTTTAAAAATTACAGTATCCGATAATGGCGTTGGGTTTGATAGCAATATTAACTATGCAAATAATGGGCTTAAAAATTTAGCAGCAAGAATAAAAGATATAAATGGAACTATAACTATAAATTCTGAAAAACAAAAAGGAACAACAATTTTATTTCAAATACTAATTTGACAAATAATGGAAACGAGAAAAATAGACATAGCAATTGTAGATGATAATACCATGCTAAGGCAGCAATTACAAGAAAATTTATTAGTGAGTGGCGAAATAAATATTTTATTTACTGCCATAAATGGACAAGATGCGTTAGATAAATTAACTGCAAATAAAAAATTGCCACAAGTAATATTGATGGATATTGAAATGCCAGAAATGAATGGCATAGAAGCTACAGCTGTTATTACCAAAGAAACGGATATAAAAATTTTGATACTGACCGTATTTGATACTGACGAAAAAATATTTGACGCTATAAAAGCAGGTGCATCGGGCTATTTATTAAAAGATAGTAAAACCAGTCGCATACTGCAAGCTATAGAAGATATATTAGAAGGAGGTGCACCAATGAGCCCACATATAGCTTCTAAAACTCTAGAATTGCTACGGTCAGCATCACAAAATGAACAACAAAAACAACCAAAGGATTACGACCTTAGCGAAAGAGAAACAGAAATACTTAGCCAATTGGTAAAAGGATTATCGTACCAGCAAATAGCTGATAAATTTTTTATAAGCCACGGCACTGTAAGAAAACATATAGAAAATATTTATAGCAAATTACATATCCATAGCAAGGTAGAAGCCGTAAATAAAGTGAATGAGCATCATTGGTTTTTGTAAATAGAAGTGACGTAGTCAAAAATGGTTGCTAATTTTGTCAATTTTATTAGAATTTTATACGATCAATCAAAAGATTTATAGGCTTAGCTGAGGAGCAACTTATGAGCAATATGGTTGATGCGAAACCATAAAAAAGGGGTTAATATTTATTTAGTATTTCTTTTTATTTTATCGGTTAGCCAAATGGCAAAAAAACCTATTCACAATTGTTTTTAGAAAGCGTTTAAATAAGCTTTGAAGGCACTTTTAGACTTATCACTTTCTCTAATCAGAAAACAACCTGCATTTTAATATTACATTTTTAAACCCTATAAAGCGATTGAACTCCTTTACCATACTGTTATTCCATTGAAACAGCTAGCCGCATTGCCTATATTCGTACTGTTGTGATTGATTGCGAATGCCCCAGTTTAAAAATTGATTATTTCTATATCCTCAGCAAATTTTTTTGTCATAACAGTGAGATTGAAAAGATGCCAACATAATCAATTGAAACCCTTTTTCAATAAATAGTCTCATGGCTTTTACCAGCCATTTTTGACTACATTATTTAAGGTATATAACTAAAAAAGCCACAACTAAATGTGGCTTTTTTTTGTGAACTGGCTGGGACTCGAACCCAGGGCCCATACATTAAAAGTGTATTGCTCTACCAACTGAGCTACCAATTCTTTAGATACAACATTTGTTTGGAACGCAAAAATAAGGGCAAAAAAGGTTTTTGGCAAACTTTTTTAATTTTATTTAAAAATATTTTTAAAATACTTGTGCAAAGCAATACAGTATTGGGTTGTAGTAAATTACAAAAGCATCAGTCCACAACCTCTTGTGTCACTGTTTTCTAACCTGCCAAGTATTTCAAAGCTTTTATTAATATATAATTTTCCGTAATCGTCAGTTGCTATAAATGAACAACTGTACAAATTTGCTAGGTCAATAATGTTTATGCCTCCTACAGTAAATTTTTTTTCGGGAGAAACATTTGCAGATATTTTAAAAGGGTCATCTTCACTACGTGTAAGTATACGCATGTAAGTAGGGCTTTTAAAAATGCCATCACCATTCGAATATGCTTGTGACAACAGTTCTGTCATTCCATATTCTGAATGTATTTTTTTTACCCCTAGTTTTAAAATGAGGGTGTCGTGTACCTGTGTTCTTGTTAGCTCTTTACGCCTGCCTTTCATACCTCCTGTTTCCATTACTGTGGTATAGGCTAATTTCATTTCGTTTTCTTCCGCAAAATCTAACAATGCATACGTAACTCCAATAAGTAAAGTTGGTTGCAAAGCAGCTTCATTTTCTAATAAAATATTTTTTAATTTATCATGCTCATACAAATAAAAACCGCTGTTTTTTTGAGCTGATTTTTTTATTAAATCATCAACCATATAAACGAGTGATGAGTTTTTTCTTTCTAAATAAGAGGGGAGGAGCCCAATAATGCACAACTCTTTTTCATTGCCATAAAACCTACGAAAGGTTTGTAAAAAACTTTCTTCGTAAATTGATAAATCTTTTACAAAATGCTTACTATTTATAGACCCAGTTGTACCACTACTTTCAAATAATGCTTCTTCTATAAACGAAGTAGTTTTTATTTTTTGTGTTTTAAAAAATTGAATTGGTAAAAAAGGTATTTTTTCTATGCTGCTAATTTCTGTAGGATTAATGCGAAGCAAATTGCAATAAGTTTTATAAGTTTCGTTATTGTTATATTGAAAATTAAATACTTCTATGGCAGTCTTTTCAAAATTATCATCATCTACGGAAAGAATTTTTTTTCTCAATAACTGTTCATCGGAGTAGCTCATTTGATGCATTTGTTGCAAAAATGGTTAATAAAATAATAAAAACAACATTTAAAAGTAGTTTTATAATATCTATTTGTAAATTTGATTAATAATCTTAAAATTATGCGATACGTACTTTTAGTTTTTATAATTTGTATTGGTTTTGCTGAATGTAAAAAAAGTGATGGTAATTCTGCACCAGTAATTAAGTTTAAATCAATAACACCGATTTATCCACTTTCGAATACTTCAAAAGAAAAACCACTATTAACTATACAGGTATCTGATGCAGATGGTGATTTGGGGTTTAATGATGGAAAAGATACTTCCTACATTTATATTAAAAATATTACAATTGGTCCCCCTTACAGAGAAGATTCTTTTAAGTTTCCCTCTAGTTTGTCAATCTTACCAAAAACTGCTTTTAATAACTTTGTAAATGTAGAAATTGATTTGAATGGATTATCAGGAGGAGGAAGGGCTTTAGCTTATACTAATAGGACAGGTGCAAGAAAAGATACTACTTATTATGAAGTTTTTGTAAAAGATTTTGGAAAAAATAAAAGTAATGTAATAAGGACTGATGTGCCTCTAGTTTTTGTACAATTTTAAATGCGAATACTTCATTTCTTTTTATCTCATTCCATTTTTATTGCCTTTTGTGCTGTTGCACTTTGTTTTCAAACAAATGTTTTATTAGGTATCCCACTTAATTACAATTTACTTTTATTTATATTTTTTTCTACAATTTGTAGCTATAATTTTTATTGGTTAGTGAGTAAGTTTTATTTTTCTAAAAGAATATTTGACGTTACTTTTTTAAAATTGAATGGTAGTTTCTTTTTGCTTTTTATAGTAACGGCTATTTTTTCTTTATTGCTATTTTTTAGGTTGCAATGTTTGTTTTGGTATATAAGTTTTTCAATAGCACTTACTTTTTTATATGTTTTGCCTTTGCTCCCTTTTAAAGCAATAAAGCCTTTACAACAACTTGGATTTCTAAAAACAATTTTACTTTCATTTGCTTGGGCTTTTACTACTACTTTTTTGCCTGCGGCTTCTTTTATAAAAATTTATTTACCAGCTGCATTATTAATTTTTCTGTCTCGTTTTTGTTTTATGCTTTTGCTTTGCATTATTTTTGATAGAAGAGATGCTGTATTGGATGAAATAAAAGGTTTACATAGTATAGCAACAGACACAAGCGAAAAGAAATTATTTTTAATTGTTCTTACTGTTTATTTATGCTTTATAACATACTCTTTGATTTTTTGTTATTATTTTTCAAATGTTTTTCAAGCCTCTGCATTTATTTTATCTGGTTTATTATTTTGGATAGTTTATAAATTATCCAATAAAAAACAAGGGTATGTATTTTATTATTTTGTGGTAGATGGATTAATGTTGGCTACAGCCTTATTAAGTTTTTTTGCTAGTTCAATTAGTTAAAATAAACATTTCGGTTATTATAGCAGCAAATGTAGTGCAGTACTGCAATTCAGTCTTGTTTTGTGATGGTAAAATGCCATTCTTTCTGCTTTTTTATTTGGATAGTAATTTGTTGGAATTTACATATAAGAATCAAGAATCAAGAATCAAGTATTAAGACACAAGTATTAAGACACAAGATTAAAGAAATAAGAATCAAGAAATAAGGCAAAATAAATAAGTAAAATTAAATTATCACAACGAACCCCAACGGGGTTCACATCGAGTAAACATGGGTGTAACCCATGCACTTGTGCAAGGCACAAGCACACATAATACATGCATAATGAGCACAAATAACCTTACCATAAAAGCGGCGGAAGCCCTACAACAAGCGCAACAAATTGCATTTGGCAATAAAAACCCAATTGTAGAAACAGAGCATATTTTGCAATCGCTGCTAAATGCAGATGACTCATCGGTAGATTATTTATTGAAGAAAAATAATGTAACCGTAAACCTTGTAGATAGCAAGCTGGCGGAGCTTATAAAAAAACTGCCTACCGTAAGTGGAGAGCCTGCACAAGGTATGGGAAGGGAAGCTAGTAATGTTTTATTACGTGCAACTGCGGCATTAAAAACTTTTGGAGATGAGTTTGTAACACCTGAACATTTGTTATTAGCCGTATTGCAAGGCAATGATAATGCGGCCAAATTATTGAAAGATGCGGGGCTTACAGAAAGAGGATTGATAGCTGCAATTAAAGATTTACGCAAAGGCGAAACAGTAAATAGTGCTACGCAAGAAACGCAGTTTAATGCATTGAATAAATATGCAAAAAACTTAAATGAAATGGCTCGTGCAGGCAAGCTAGACCCTGTAATTGGTAGAGATGAAGAGATACGTAGAACCTTGCATATATTAAGTAGGCGTACAAAAAATAACCCGATATTGGTGGGCGAGCCTGGCGTAGGTAAAACCGCTATAGCAGAGGGTTTGGCTATACGTATTGTAAATGGTGATGTGCCTGAGAATATAAAAAGCAAGGTTATTTATGCGTTGGATATGGGGCAATTGATTGCTGGTGCAAAATACAAAGGAGAGTTTGAAGAAAGATTGAAAGCGGTAGTGAAAGAGGTAACATCAGCCGAGGGAGAAATTATTTTATTTATAGATGAAATACATACACTAGTGGGTGCTGGCGGTGGTGATGGTGCAATGGATGCTGCTAATATTTTAAAACCTGCTTTGGCCCGTGGTGAGTTGAGGGCAGTGGGTGCAACAACGCTAAATGAATACCAAAAATATTTTGAAAAAGACAAAGCATTGGAAAGACGTTTTCAAAAAGTAATGATAAATGAGCCTAGTGTGGAAGATGCAATTTCTATTTTGCGTGGCTTAAAAGAACGTTACGAAACTTATCATCATATTCGCATAAAAGATGAAGCAATAATAGCTGCGGTGGAGTTGAGTAACCGATACATGACGGACAGATTTTTGCCTGATAAAGCCATTGACTTAATGGACGAAAGCGCCGCCAAGCTTAGGATAGAGATGAACTCAATGCCTGAAGAATTGGATACGCTTGAAAGACAAATACGCCAATTAGAAATAGAAAGAGAAGCCATAAAAAGAGAGAAAGATGACAATAAATTGAAAGTGTTGAATACTGAAATTGCCAATCTTTCTGTAGATAGAGATACCTACAAAGCAAAGTGGAAAGAAGAAAAAGAACTTGTGGAGCAAATTCAAAATGGCAAAGCAGCCATAGAAGATTTGAAAGTACAAGCAGAGCAAGCGGAGCGTAATGGTGATTATGGAAAAGTAGCAGAAATACGCTACGGTAAAATGAAAGCGCAAGAAGAATTGATTGTGGAGCTTACCGAAAAACTTGGCGCATTATCTGAAAGAAGATTGCTAAAAGAAGAAGTAGATGCAGAAGATATAGCACAAGCTGTAGCAAAAGCTACGGGAATACCTGTGAGTAAAATGCTGCAAAGTGAGTGTGAAAAATTATTGGGGTTAGAAGATGAATTGCACAAAAGAGTAGTAGGGCAGGAGGAAGCTATAGAAGCAGTGAGTGATGCCATACGCAGGAGCAGAGCAGGTTTGCAAGATGTGAGCAAACCAATAGGCTCCTTTATTTTTTTAGGTACAACTGGTGTGGGTAAAACTGAATTGGCAAAAGCACTGGCAGAATATTTGTTTGATGATGAAGGAATGATGACAAGAATAGACATGAGTGAGTATCAAGAAAAGCATAGTGTGAGTAGGCTTGTGGGTTCGCCTCCGGGCTATGTGGGTTATGATGAAGGCGGACAATTGACAGAAGCGGTGCGAAGAAAACCTTACTCTGTTGTATTGCTAGATGAAATAGAAAAAGCTCACCCAGATGTATACAATATTTTATTGCAGGTGTTAGATGATGGAAGACTTACAGACAACAAAGGACGTGTGGTAAATTTTAAAAATACCATCATCATAATGACGAGTAATATGGGTAGCCAAATTATTCAAAATAATTTTGAAAATGTAACAGAAAAAAATAAAGAGGAGATAGTAGAAAAAACGAAGGAACAAGTTGTGGAAGAATTGAAGCAAACCATTCGCCCTGAATTTTTGAATAGGATAGATGAGGTAATAATGTTTCAGCCGCTGATGAAGAAGGAGATAAAAGGTATTATCACTATTCAACTAAATGGATTGAAAACCATGGTAGCTAAAAATGGTATTGACTTGCAGTTTACCGATTATGCATTGGACTACTTAGCAGAGAATGGCTATGACCCACAATTTGGTGCAAGGCCATTAAAAAGATTGATACAAAAGCAAGTGGTAAATTTATTGAGCAAAAAGATACTAGGTGGTGATATTGATAGAACCGTGCCGGTAATGGTTGATGTATTTGATGGTACCGTAGTATTTAGGAATGAGAAGAAGGTTGAAAGTTAATGATTGAAAAAAATTGAATATTGTAAGTTGTTGAAGAAAGCACGGGTTTATTGGAATTTTTTTAAGAATAATAGAAAATTTTAGAAAGTTGTTTAAAGTCTAAAATGATAGTGTTTTTTTATAATTATTTAGCCAAAAAATTTATAAGAAGAACAATAAACTTTATTTTCTCATTTTGCACACACCAAATTATTTATCAAATAAATTATTGAAGTAGTTTTTTGTTATATCGAAATAAATGTATATCTTTCGAGTATTTAATTACAAATAATTCATCATTTATATTCTGCAAACAATTGTAAATCAATAAACAAAATCGTTAACCAAAAAGTGAACAAAAAACAAAATGGCATTTAAAAAAGAAGTTGTTGAAATTATAGAACCAAGAGATATTTTTGTAGGTAATGTAAAAGCAGAAATAACACTAGAAGAATTTGGTGAATACGAAAGTGAAATATGTGCAAAAGCTAATGAATCAGTAAAGCGTTTATTAGTTGAATATGATGGAATTATACGTTTTAATTTTAGACATTTTCCTCTTACAAATATACACCAACGCAGCCTAAAAGCTGGCGAAGCTGCTGTAGCTACTGGGCAAGAAGGTAAGTTTTGGGAAATGCATAACATATTGTTTGCCAATAGAAAAAACTTAGGTACAACAAGCCTAAAATTATATAGCAAAGAAGCTGGTGTAAATAACAAACGTTTCTTAGATGATTTAGTAAATGCAACCTATGGCTGGCAAGTGCAGGGTGATTTGAGAGAAGGTATTGATAGAGGTGTGAAAACTTCTCCAACATTCTTTATTAATGGAGAAAGAATGGAAGATTACGAATACGAAGACCTTAAAAAAGGAATTGAAGATGCTATAAAGAATTTGAAAAACAAGGGTAAAGGTAAATCAGCACCTGTAAAACCTGTTATTAAAGTAATCGCAAAAGTAAACGCTGATGAGGATTGGGCAAAACCTATTTATGCTGAAAGAATAAAAGGAAAACCAATACCTGCAAGAAAGTCAAGTAAAAACTCAGGCCAGCGACCTACAATAATTGCCCCTGCATTACCTGCTCCAAAACCAGCAAAAGAACCAAAAGCTGCCAAAGTAGCTAAACCAGCTAAAGAAGTAAAAGTAGTTGCAAAAGCTACAAGGGCGTCGGCTAAAGCAAAATAAAGCGTATAATTAAATTTAAAATAACAATTAAACCACTTCTATTGAGGTGGTTTTTTATTAAAAAATTAGTATGATTAATTTTACTGCCACATTATCAAAATTGGGTATGCATGGAGAAAAAACAGGATGGATTTATATACCTGTAGATATGGAAACTGCATTACAAATAAAACCTAATAATAAAAAATCGTTTAAAGTAAAAGGGAAAATTGATGAAATAAATATTAATGGGATAGAATTGTTGGCAATTGTTGAGGGCTTTTTTATAATACCTGTAAAAGCAGCAATGCGAAAAGAGCTTAATAAATCCTTAGGAGACGATGTGTTTTTACAATTGCAAGAAGATGATGATTTAAACAAATTATCAAAAGAATTATTAATGGCAATTGATGCAACTCCTAAAGCCGCACTTTATTTTAATACATTGCCACCATCTCATAAAAATGCTTATTCTACATGGATAAAAGCTGCAAAGTCAGAGTTAGTAATTGAAAATAGAATTGCCGCTACTTTAAAAGCATGTATTTTAAAAATGAGTTACTCGGAAATGATGAAAGCAAATAAGGAAGATAAGAGTAGAATAAAAGAATGAAAAATGTTTCTCATCATTTAGTTATAAAAAACTACATTTTATTTTTAATGCTTTTTAATGTTAAGTATTCTTAACATTTTTAATTTTAGGATCACCAATAACATGGCAATGTTATTTTACTACTTACATAACTACAATGTTTTTTTAAAATTTTAATTTTTTACATTTAATTTCCAAATATCAGTAAAAGTAGAAACTACGATAACTTACGTATTTGTATCTTTACATAACATATTAAATATTTATGAATAAAATTTTATTTGCATTGTTGGCATTATTTGTTTTTTTTAATGTACAAGCTCAAAAAAAAATTAATGTAGCTGGTATAGTGAAAATAGAAGATGGTAAAGCATTAGCAAAAGCAACTGTAAAATTATTTTTTATAGGTGAAAAAGATACTTTAAAAACAATAACAACCGAAAAAGGTGTTTATACTTTTAAAAATGTAGATGCAAAAAAAGCAGAGATAGAAATTTCGCATGTAGGCTATAAAAAATTTGCAGATAAATTTGATTTTACCAATGCGGACGAGAATGAAATTAATAATGATATTGTAATGACTTCTGGTAACAATATGCTAGAAACCGTAACAGTAGAATCTTCAAAAATTTCTATAAAAGAAGATACCATTTCTTATAGGATAGATAGCACTATGTATCGAAAAAATGACAATGTAGAGCAAGTATTAAAACAACTGCCAGGGGTGGAAGTAGATAAAGATGGCAAAGTAACTGCACAAGGAAAAGAAGTAACAAAGGTAAAAGTAAATGGCAAAGAGTTTTTTGGTGGTGATGTAAAAACAGCTACTAGACAGATAAATGCAGATATGGTAGATAAAATACAGATTGTAGACGACTATGGCGACCAAGCTGCTTTTACAGGCGTAAAAGATGGCGACCCTACAAAAACTTTAAATATTCAGCTAAAGAAAGACAAAAATAAAACCTCGTTTGGAAATAGTACTGTTGGAATTGGAACAGAAAAACGTTATTTAGGCTCTGTTTCATTAAGCTTTTTTAACAATGCACAGCAAATTTCTTTTACTGGAAACTTAAATAATATAAATTCTAATACCTTTGATTTTTCTAGGTTGCCAGGCGGTATGGGTGCTATAGCTGGAAGCATGGTGCGTAGCTTTGGCGGCAGTGCTGGAGGCTTTGGTGGTTTTGGTAATAGCGATGGGGTTGGTGATACAAAAACTTTAGGAATAAATTATAGAGATGAATGGTCGAAAACACTGTCTGTAAATGGTAGTTATAGTTTTTCGAAAAAAAATATTACAACTATAAATGATATTTACTCCCAAAATATCACAAATAATATTGATAGTTCAATTTTTAATAAGCAAACATCTACAGATTATGCTATAACAGACAACCATCGTTTTTCTTTTAATGTCGAATACAAAATTGAACTATCAATATTATTTGTAATATTTTGGGAGTAAATATTATTTATAGTTGTAATATTTACTCCCAAAATATTACAAATAATATTTTGGGAGTAAATATTACAACTATAAATAATAT
>JANXOQ010000313.1 GCA_025357775.1 Ferruginibacter sp.
TTTTTAAGAGATTTTTTAAAAGTTATTATAGTAATTATAAGTTTTTTATTTTTGTTAAAAGCTTGTTTTAATCAACCTGTGGGCACTTTGCTTACGAGTCTAAGTATTGTAGGTGCGGCTATAGCATTGGCTGCTAAAGAAAGTTTAGAAAACCTAATTGCATCATTCATAATTTTTTTTGACAAACCATTTATAGTAGGCGATAATGTAAAAGTAGCTTCGGTAGCAGGAAAGATAGAACACATAGGCTTACGAAGTACACGTATACGCACATTAGAAAAAACTTTAGTAACAGTGCCCAATAAACTAATGGTAGATGGCGTAGTAGATAATATGAGTATGCGCAGTAAGTGGAGGGCAGAAATAAAATTAAATTTATCTAACAAAACAAAAACGGATGAATTAAAAATATTAATAAAAGATATAAATAATTTACTAAAAAGTGAACATAAAAATATTGTAAAATACGAAGCCTTTTTTGCTGATTATACTAAAGATGGAATAATAATACTTGTGGAATATTTTACACAACCATTTACAAAACCAGAATTTGATTTAGTAAAACACAATATAAATTTTAGCATAATGGAACTTATGGAGAAATTTATAGGAGAATATGCACTAGAATTAGAGAACGATATAAATAAAACTTTAACAACTAATAACAACTTGCCTACCCTATAGGCAGGTTTAACAATGCAACAATAAGATAATTTATCATTTTACTAATTCCGCTAGCTCCACATCCCACTTACCCGTTTTACCATATTCCACTACCCTTCCAATTTCTTTGCCATCTTTCATTACAATAATTGTAGGTACGTTTGTTATTTTAAATGCATCGTTTATGTTACCCAATGTTTTTTTTGCTCTATCTACTCCATAAAAACTAATGCTTCCATTATCTATATCAGCTAGCTCTTGAAGTTTAAAAAATTTAGGTAAAATATTCTGAGTATCCTCACACCACGTACCACCAAATACTACAAATTGCACTTTGCCTTTTGCAGCTTTCATAGCTGCAAGTGTTACTGCATCTGGCTTATAGCTTGTATAGTTGGGAGTATACCAAGTTTTTAAAATATCATTATTAGCAATTGCATACTTTGTAATGATACCATTTAGTACAGTCTCTTTTCTATCATTTAATGTATTGGTGTAAGGCGTTTGTGCCTGTACGTTTGCTACTGCCATAATGATAGATATAAATACATTAATTATTTTTTTCATCTTTTTAGATTTAGCCTTTAAAATTTCATTTTTTACTGTTTATAAACTCATTTTCAATTCATTTAAAAATAATCTTGTTTTTTTTAATTCTTCAATTACTGAAAAAACTTCTTCTACTTTTTTATTATTTTTTAAAAAATCTCTTGCTCCTTCTATTGTATATTTTTTTTCTTTTACTAAATGATGTGTCAGTTTCAAATTTTTTATATCCTCTGGTCTAAAATGCCTATCACC
>JANXOQ010000332.1 GCA_025357775.1 Ferruginibacter sp.
ATTTTAACAAGTAAAATTGGCAAGGGTTCTCCATGAGTGAGTACATGCAGCTTATGATCTATTAATAAAATAATAAACTCAAATAATAATATAAACGATATAAAACCCAGGCTTCGTATAAACCAAGGCTTTACCTTAAACCTTCCCATTACTGCTAGCCCCATAAATAATGCAATAATTGCAGCAGATATACCCATGTATTGTAGATTATTTCTTTTAAGTACTTTTTCTTCTTTAGCAGATTTTTCTCTTTCAGTTCTTTTATTTTCAAGATCTATTTCTACTGTTAAAAGGTCGTTCGCTTTTTGTTGCTTATCAAGACTATCTTTTAGAGTAAATAATAACAGTTTATTGGATATTTCTTTTTGCTTATCACCTCCTTTAATGTACAAAGAATCTAAATCTTTGTACAATTCTTTTTCTGTTGTTAGGCTTTGTATTTGCCTTGCAAATGGTATGTTTAGTTCTAAATATTTTGCCGCTTCTAAATATTTATTATTTTTATCTAAATACATTGCAAAAGCTGAATTCCAATTCATAGTAGCATTAATATCATTGGGGCTTATTTCTTTTTTTGATAAATTAAGATGATACAATGCACTATCCATCCTCTTTTCATAAAGATAAATAATTCCTTTTATTCTATCATATTCAGAAAACATTCCGTATTTATTAAGACTTTCGAACATTGAAGCATTTTTCTTAAAAAAATCGGGCAAGTTTTTTTCGTCTTCATAATAGACTATTTGCAGCTCTGCATTTCTTGCAAACCTTAAGAATGTTTCGTTTACACCAACTCGTTTTTGTAAAATTTTGAGATATTCTTTAGCAGTATTAAACTCTTTATTTTTTGCATAAAGTGTAATTATATTTGAATAATTATACATTTCGTTGAAAGTGTCCTTTAATGCTTTAGCTTGCTCTATTGCTTTTACATAATAGTCTTTTGATTTTTCTGTTTGATTAATTTTATCATAGAAAGCTGCTATACGTTCGTATAAAGTAATTTTTAGTTTATCATCATTTACAGTTTCTGCTAGGTTTAAGGCCAACATAAGTTTTTTAAAGGCTGCTAAGTTTTCATCTTTTGCTAAAAGGCTGTTGGCGTAACTTATTTGCACATATATTTTCAAAGAATCGTTATTGGATAAATCAGCGTAGTTAACAGATTCCTCATGTAGTTTAATGGCTTCTGTGAGGTTGCCCATATTCCTATAAGTAGCAGCTTTTTTTTGTAATAACGAAGCTATTTCTATATTGTACTGTATATCTTTTGCTATCATTAGCCCCTTATCTATAGCCGCAAGGGCAAGCTGCCGTCTATCAGCGTTATTATTCAAAGCCAACCATTGCTCCGCCGATTTTCGGTACATGGTAGCTATCAATTTTTTATCTCTAATTTGCTCCGCTTCAAAAATAGCCTTGCCAATATACTCTGTTTCTTTATCTTTATTTAGACCTGCATATAGTTTGGCTATTTCAAAATAGGAATTACATTTTGATTCAATCGTATTAGCTTTTAAAGTAATTTTTAAAATACTATCTTCTTGATTTTGCAACGCAGGCGTTTGTGCAAATAATTTAGTGTAACTTAAAATAAAAAATAAGAGAAGGAATTTTTTCATTTATTAAAGTCTTGGCTCTATTGTTTAAATACTCAATATTAATATTTAA
>JANXOQ010000352.1 GCA_025357775.1 Ferruginibacter sp.
CAAAACTTGATGGGAGTATAAATTTGTTGGAAAAAAGCACGGGATTTAAGCTACAAGCAAAAGTTGAAAAAGCAGATTTAAAAAGCCTTGGTCTAACATCAGAAAAGTTTAATTTACTTGGCGATTTTAATGTAAATTTTAGTGGTAATAACATTGATAATTTTTTAGGAACTGCTACCGTAACAAATGCAAGTCTCCAACAAGAAGATAATAAACTTTCATTTGATTACCTAAATGTAAATTCTGAAATGATTGCTGGCAAAAAATCATTAACAGTAAAAACGAATGAGCTTGATGCTAGTATTACTGGCCAATTTAACATTGCTGAACTACCAAATGCAGTACGGTTAATGCTTTCCAAATATTACCCCACATACATAAAAGCACCAAATAGTGTTTTAAAGCGTACCCAAAATTTTACATTTTCTATAAAAACTAACAATGCAGATGGCTATATAAAGTTGTTAGATAAAAAACTTGGAGGCTTTGATAACACTACTGCTAGCGGAAGTTTTAACCTACAAAAAAATGATATTGAACTTAATGTAATAGTGCCAGAATTTAACTTTGACCAAAAAGTATTTAAAAATGTATTGGTAAATAGTAAAGGTAATAGAGATACATTGGTAACGGATGTGGCGGTAGAAGATGTGTTTATAAATAACGAATTTCATTTGCCAAATTCTAAAATAAATATTACTACCAATAATGATTTATCGCTTATAAAATTAAATACAAGTGCAAGTAAAATATTTGGAAATGCGGAATTAAATGCTAGTATTTTGTCTATGAAAGATGGAGTAAAAATTCATTTTTACCCATCATCATTTGTAATAAATGATAAAAAATGGGAGTTAGACAAAGATGGAGAACTTACCTTACAAAATAATTTTATAGATGCAAGTGAAGTAAAGTTTTTTCACAAAGACCAATCGCTGGTATTGAAGACAGAGTTAGAAGATAATGGTGGCAACGATATACAGCTAGTAGCAAAACTTACAAATATATCGGTAGAAGATTTTGCATTTGTACTACCAAAAAGCCTCAAACTAAAAGGAAATGTAACAGGTATTTTAACCGTAAAAGATATTTTTAAAAAACAATTATTAGATTTTAAAGGTAGCGTAGGTGATTTTGTGCTAAATGATAAATATTTAGGTAAAGAAGAAATAGAAGCGGATGTAAATACTAACACAGGTGCAATAAATTGGAAGCTACAAACCAATGAGAAAAAATACAATGCAATTATTATTGGTAAGTATAATTACAAAGATACTATAGAAAATTCTTTAGAAATAAATTCAGATATTGGAGGTTTTGAATTAGATATTTTAAAGCCATATTTAACTTCTGTATTTAGTGATATAAACGGCAGTGCTGTTGGAAAAATTAATATAAAGCAAGTAAATAAAAAGTTGCAAATAATTGGTAACCCAACCATAAATAATGGAAGTGTAAAAATAGGTTTTACACAAGTGAGATACAATATCGATAAGCAGGTAATAAAATTTAGTGATGGTATAATAAACCTAGATGGGCTGAAAGTAAAAGATACGCTGGGTAATGAAGGAGAAGTTAATGGGAAAATTTATCATTCATTTTTTGATGATTTTTCTTTTGATAAAGTAAGTTTTGCTACAAAAAGAATGCTATTACTAAATACAGGTAAAAAGGATAATAGTCGTTTTTATGGAAAAGTAATAGGTAATGCAACCATGGCACTTAATGGCGATGTTTCTAATATGAAAATGAATATAGATGGAGAGCCGAGTACTATAGATAGTAGCCATGTATATCTATCTACGGGGGATACAAAAGAAGCTAATGGAATAAACTATATAGATTTTGTACCATTTGGAAAACTAATGGAGGTAGATAACAAAGGAAAAGCAGGAAATAATTTTAATGTAAACTTAGACATTACTGCAAACCCAGCATGCAAAATAGATGTTATATTAGATGAAGAAACAGGAGATATTATAAAAGCAGAAGGAAAGGGAAATTTGAAAATAAAAGTGGGTACTAATGAAGACTTAAACATTAATGGCAAATATGAATTAACTGAAGGGAAATATGTTTTTAATTTTCAAGGATTAATAAAAAAGCCTTTTGAACTTACAAAAGGAAGTACGATAACTTGGAATGGAGACCCACTACTTGCCATTATAGATATTGCAGCTATATACAAGGCTGTAAATGTAGATATGTCGGGGCTCTTAAGTAATATGGGTAATATTAATGGTGATGAAAAACGAAAACAAGAAGATATTATAATAAAATCTAGCCTTACAGGTACTTTAAAAAAACCTGATGTGAGTTTTGATATTTTATTAGAAGAAAAAAGTGGTTTGAATAAAAACAATTTTGCAACAAAAAAGTTAGCTGATTTTAAAAATGACCCTAATGAAATGAATAAGCAGGTAGCAAGTTTACTATTATTTAGTCAATTTATTTCTAACCAACAAGGTTTTAATACTTTTTCATTAGCTACAAATTCAATTGGCGGTATGGTAAGTTCATGGCTTACAGGAGCACTAAATAAGACACTAGAAAAAGCTACAAAAGGGATAGTTTCTGGATATATTGATGTGAACCCAACATTAAGTACGTTACAAGTTGGACAGATACAAACAAATATTCGATCAGGCGTTAAAATTAGAATTTCAAGAAGTTTACAAGCGGTGCTTATTGGAAATTTTGATTCAAATAATCCACTAACACAGGTAAAGGCAAGTATAACACCCGATATTTCTATAGAGTGGTTGGTAAACAATGATGGTACAATTAGAGTAGTAGCTTTTAATAGAACTGGTAACGATTTAACAAGTGGGCAAAGAAATCGCACGGGGTTTCAAGTAGCTTTCCGCAAAGAAGTTTCCCGATTTGGAGATATTTTTAGAACCAAGAAAAAAATTGCAGCACTAGATGCAATTGATAATGCAAAAAAAAAACAAAGCGTAATTAATTAGATGCATAAAAGTTTTACGTAGTTTATTTTTATTAAATAGATAATGAAAAATCTGTTTCTGCTGCTTTCACTTTTCTTTAAATTTTTATCATAATTAAGAAAATCTATTTAACTTTTGCAACAGACTATGATTGAAAAATTATTACCACTTTTTGAAAAAGTGTAAAAACACTAGAAATTATATAATTGTATACAGAATTTTGGGTAAAATATCCACCAAAAATTACAGCCAACTCTGATAAATATATTCGTAAAGTAAGGGTTAAAAAAGAAAGCACTAAAAACATTTTGGTGTTTATAAAAAAGGGAAATATCTATTCAATAACACACAAAAACCAAAGGTACTTATACAGCATTATTGTTAGTGATACAAATAACGAATAAGATCTAATACGAAATGCCAATCTGAGCAAAAAACAATATGACTAACGAAAATTAATAAAATATTAGTGACAAGTACGAAATAAAAATAGACGTTAGCCAAAGTATGAAGCTATGAACGAAGTAAAACATTTTCAAGAAAAATAATGCTAAAATAAATTTGGGAGAATGATTAAAATGAGAAAAATAAAATTACTTACCGCATTATTATTTTTGTTTTGCCAAGCTAGTTTTGCACAATCAAAAGCAAAAATAAAAACTATTGTAAAAGAAAACTGTTTCAACACTAAAGCAAAAAAGAAAATGATAGCAGTAGATTCATCTCAACAAAATGTGCTAGGCCAACCTTTAGTACTTGCAAGTATAGACCCTATTACGGGATATTTTAGAAATGGCTATTGCCAAACAGATGCTAATGATAGGGGGTTGCACGTAGTAGCGGCAATTGTTACAGATGCTTTTTTAAAATACTCTTTATCCCAAGGCAATGATTTAATTTCTGCCTACCCCGCTAATAATTTTTCTGGTTTAAAAGCTGGCGATGTATGGTGCCTGTGTGTGCTACGCTGGAAAGAAGCACTACTTGCTGGTGTGGCTCCACCTGTAGTACTTGAAGCTACAAATATAAAAGCATTGCAGTATGTAACGCTAGAACAATTAAAAAGTGCAAAATAAAAGTATGACTGTATAAAAACATTTTTTACTGATTATAATTTTTCATTTTTTTTAAGACAAAAAGTAAAAGGTTGTAAAATGCACCAACTAACTATGGATTTCTACTTTTCTGGCTATGAAATATATGGTATAGAACTAAAACTTACTGGCACAAATATGAAGATGGAAGCTAATAGAGAGGAAGTTCACATTATGAAAAAATGACACTAAGTAAAAAAGTTTGCCTTTAAATAAAGCAAACTAAAACAATAAAAAAGCATATAAATTTTCTTACTTTGATTTATTAAAAAAATTTTATATAAACTAATAA
>JANXOQ010000354.1 GCA_025357775.1 Ferruginibacter sp.
TTCTGTAAAAAAATCTTTTTTAAGCATACCTGTAGGTCTTGTAAATGCACGCAAGCCACTAGGGCACTCAGGGCAGCGAAGATTGCAGCTTGTAGTGGGCTCAAAAGATATTGAAACTGGAAAGCCCCATTGAATAGGCTTATCTAATAATTTACTTATATAAAAACTGCTTAAGACTTTTATACCATTCCACATACGCAACGGCGTAAGCTTGCTAGCAAGGTTTATTGTATCGTATAAATTAAAATTAGGCATGTAGCAAAAGTAGCACTTAGATTTTAGACAAGAGGTTTTAGAAATTATATGTAATTCTAAAAAATATTTAGGTCTTTAAAGTTGCTTAAAAAAAGTGTTTTCATTTTCTTCGAAGCCATTTACTTTTAAAAAACTGGCATGGTTTATATTTGAGTTTTTTGAATAAACAATTTTTTTTACTCCTTTGCTTTGTAAAAATACTTTTCCCTTTTCAAAAATAAATTTACCAACTTTAAAGTCTCTATATTTTTTTGTAGTATAATTTATAGATACAATAGCATCGCCATTATCGGCAACATGTACACTAAAAATATTGGCTACAACTAAATCTCTTAATACCACAAAATTTACATTGGTTTTCAATGATGCTATGTCAAAAGAAGGAAAATAAATATTGATATCTTTTTTGTAAAATTGTACAAACTTTTCCATCATTTTGTCCTCTCCTTCAAATTCTACTAGCTCAAAATTTTCATTGTGCTTTAATAGTTGTATGAGGTAATACAGATTTATAATTAATAAAATAATATTAGTAAGTATAACAGGAAAAGCCGAAAAAACAATACCATAAACAATGAAACATATGCAACCCAAGGTGTTGTACAATCTAAATTTAATTTCATTTTTTACAACTAGAGAAATAACAAGAAAAAGTGATGCTAAATAACCAATATAAGGAGCAATTTGTGTCATATAATTTGATTATAATTACTTAATGAGTGTAATACTACCTCTTACTGTAGGTTTACCAGCCATAAAAAAATATATAGTACCAACAGTATCTTTTTTAAAAAAGTAAGAAGTATTACTGGCCATACCTTGTTTATTTATAACTACACTATCAACGGAGTAAATACCTATTGTACTCGTTGATTGATTAACGAATGTAAATGAATTACCCACAGCCATTGTAGTATCTTTTGGAGAAAAAGAATTGTCTTTTACAATAATATAATTGGTAGGCAAAAGCCCATTTTTTACATTCGGCACTCCATTTCCCTCTTTAGTGCATGAAGAGAAAAATAAAATAACCATAGATAAGATAGTAATTTTTTTCATATTGTAACCTTCTTTGAGAATACAAAATAATAAAAAAAAGATAGATAAGTATTTTTTGAAGAGAAAGGAATAAAAAAAAGCCTTCTGGATTGGAAGGCTTTCAAAGAAAACTGTCTTTTAAATTGTTTTTCAAAAAGATATCGGTTGGTCTTGCTTTAGGATATTGCTTTGGATTTTTAAAGCGGAGCCTTGTTATTCTTGGATTACATAAAAGTGGACTTTTTCTTTTAGTAAAAATGTAGAGCATTTTACTTTATTACTTTAGTTTTTCTTCTGTTAGGTGTAGAAGAATTTCTAATGTACGTTCTGGCTCATTGCAATTGTAATAGAATATGTGATACGAAAATGTAAAAAGTATCCACCAAAGTCTAATTCCTACAACAATCCCAAACAATTCATCTCTTCTGCAATTTGCACCGCATTCGTAGCAGCACCTTTTCGTAAGTTATCACTTACTATCCAACAGTTTAGCGTTTTTGGTTGTGTTTCATCTCTACGTATACGCCCTACAAAAGTTTCATCTTTATCATGCGCATTTAATGGCATTGGGTAAATAAAATTACCTATATCATCTTTCAATTCTAAGCCAGCAGCACTTGCTAATATTGTCTTTACATCTACAATGTCAAATTCATTTTCAAATTCTATATTAACACTTTCGCTATGCCCACCTACGGTAGGTATGCGTACACAGGTGGCAGTTACTTTTATGCTATCATCTCCCATTATTTTTTTTGTTTCATTCACCATCTTCATTTCTTCTTTTGTATAGCCATTTTCTAAAAAAGAGTCTATATGTGGTATAGCATTCATATCTATTGGATATTTATACGCCATTTCTCCTACAATTCCTTTGCGTTCATTCATTAATTGTGCTACTGCTTTTATGCCAGTACCAGTCACACTTTGGTAGGTACTTACTACAACTCTTTTTATTTTATATTTTTCATGTAAAGGTTTTAGTACAAGCACCATTTGTATTGTAGAGCAATTGGGGTTGGCTATTATTTTATCTTCTGCAGTAATTGAAGCAATGTTTACTTCTGGCACTATTAGTTTTTTGGTAGCATCCATACGCCATGCACTTGAATTATCAATAACTACGATACCTGCTGCTGCAAATTGTGGCGCCCATTGTTTTGATGTATCCCCACCTGCAGAAAATAAGGCTACTAATGGTTTTGCATCAATAGCAGTTTGCATACTTACAATTTTATAAGATTTATTTTTAAAAATAATTTCCTTCCCAATAGATTTTTCTGATGCTACTGGTATTAATTCTGTAATGGGGAAATTTCTTTCTGCTAAAACTTGTAACATTTTTGTACCTACCAAACCTGTAGCTCCTACTACTGCAACTTTCATTTTACTTTTTTTTGATTAACAATTTTTGCCAATGTTGGTGTTGCCTAATAGTTGCAACTCTTAATATTTTGATTTCGTTTAAAATTAATAATAATTTTTCTATTTTTTTTGTTTGCATTACTTTGTGGCAAATAACAAAATCGCTTCTATTGACTGATATACATCATACTGCCCCATCGATATGGAAAAAATTAAAACAAAAGAAATCATCAATGCTCGGGCTTTGTATTATTATAATTGCTTTAATAATTTGTATGTTTGGGTATATCATAGCACCAGATGCAAGTACAGATGCGGATTTACAAACAGTAGAAATACAATCAAAGCCTGCTGGTTTTAAACAATTATTTTTAAAAATACCTTTAAATAATAAAAATGAATCTAGCTTTCTTTCAACTATATTTTTTGGTAAACAAGCTGCATATAAATTTTTACCCATAAATAATTATAAATTTATTGATGAAAAAATAATAGTAAATAAATATGTAGATGATGATACAGCTGTATCATTATCTTATAGTATTGCAGAAATCACAAATAGTAACTTAGAAAATATTCAACAAAATATAGTTACAAAAAAATATTATTTAGGTACAGATTCTTTTGGCAGAGATATACTTAGCAGGCTTATAATTGGCACCAGAGTAAGTATGATGGTAGGTTTTATTGCAGTTTTTATTTCGCTTACCATTGGCATTTTTTTGGGAGCATTGGCTGGCTATTATAAAGGTAAAACTGATGCTGCAATAATGTGGTTTTTAAATGTTATTTGGAGTGTACCTACGCTGCTTTTGGTATTTGCAATTACACTTGCATTAGGTAAGGGGTTTTGGCAAATATTTATTGCAGTAGGGCTCACATTGTGGGTAAGCGTAGCACGCCTTGTACGTGGGCAGGTAATGGCAGTAAAAGAACTGGAGTATGTGCAAGCAGCAAGAGCATTGGGTTATAGGGATCGTAGAATAATTTTGAAACATATATTACCAAATATTATTGGCCCAATATTAGTAATAGCTGCTGGTAACTTTGCCACTGCTATTATTGTAGAAGCAGGCTTAAGTTTTTTAGGTATTGGAGTGCAACCACCACAACCTAGCTGGGGCTTAATGATAAAAGAAAATTATAATTTAATTATTACACACAATGCAATGCAGGCACTTATACCAGGGTTTGCCATTATGCTTTTGGTACTTGCATTTAATTTATTAGGCAGTGGGCTAAGAGATGCTGTGGATGTAAAAAGTAGTTAATTAAATACTTTAAAAATAGTACAGCCAAAAATTATAAAAAATATTTTCTAATATCTATATAATTTAAACTTTGCTCCCCGTTAAAATGCTGTATAGTCTTTGATAAAACATTTATAAAAACTGTAGAATTTGTAACAGAATTTATTTTCTTTCTTAAAGCCTTTTTTTGTCACAAATAATGCAAAAAACAATTTAAAATTTTACCCTAGCTCTATAACCGTTATTTCAGGCAATACACCCACTCTACCTGGGTAACCTAAAAATCCAAACCCTCGGTTTACATATAATTTTTGTTTGGCATCTTCATATAGCCCTCCCCATTGCTTATACACATATTGTATGGGGCTCCATTTAAAACCCGGTATTTCTATACCAAATTGCATACCATGTGTATGCCCACTTAGCATTAAATCTACATCAGGGTATTCCGTTTTTACTTGTGCATCCCAATGGCTAGGGTCGTGGCTTAGTAATATTTTAAAAGGGTATTTTTCAGTACCAGCATGCGCTTTGTTCATATTTCCATATTTTGGAAATTTAGCTTTTGCACCCCAGTTTTCTATTCCTAGTATAGCTATTTGTTCTCCGCCTTTTTCTATTACCACATGTTCGTTCATCAATAATTTCCAGCCAAGGTCTGCATGTACTTGTTGTACATTTAATAAATTTTGTTCTTTACTTATTCCTTCAATAGGCCATTTTACATAGTCGCCATAATCATGATTACCAAGGGTAGAAAATACACCCATTGGTGCCTTTAGCTGGTTAAATACATCCATATAATCTTTCATTTCGGTAGCTTTATCATTTACCAAGTCGCCAGTAAATAATATTAAATCTGCCTGCTGTTCCATTATCATATCCACGCCATGCTGTACTGCTTTTTTATCCATAAAACTTCCGCTGTGCACATCACTTATATGTACTATGCGCAAGCCTTTAAAAGATGCAGGTAAATTATCAAATACAATTTTTATTTTATTTACATGATATTTATATTGGTTGCTAAACCCGTAAAGTAAAGTACCAAACAAAGTAGTACCAGCTGCTAGACCTAACCAACTTAAAAATACTGAACGGCTAATACCATCAACATTCATTGTATTTATATCTGTATTATTAAAAAATAATTTGCTACTTATTAGTTGTATTATTCTTCGCAAATCATCTATTAAAAAAAATACGATTGCTACCATTTTAGCAATAAATAGCCCTACAATAATAGAAAAAAGATAGGTGCGTATTTTTCTACCAAGGTATGCCTGCTCTGTGTAAATAAACATAAGGTAGCCGATAATAGCAATAATAGTAATGCCCCAATAAATACCATATACAATTGTTTTAGTTTTTGGCGAAAGATTTTGTGCAACCGTTTTTACTGCTTGAAAAACATATAAATCAAACAATACCATTATGGATAAAAAAGTAATAACACCTATTGTGGAACGCATAAGAAAAGGTTATGGGTTAAAGGTTCAAAGTTTTAAAACTTAAAAATTTATAAATTCATCCAATTGTACATTAATCGTTTTCAATGTAGCAGCATCAGTTATTTCACCCACTTCGTTTAACAAGTTATGAATACTACTTATTGGTAACCTATTGTGATGTACTAGCATTTTTACATGCATTAGTGCACCCGTAAAATGTTCCATTCCTCTTAAATTTCCTGCCCTACCACTTGCTACACCTACAAGCAATGCTTTTTTATTTGGCCAAACTTTATTTACGTCACTATTATCTAAAATTAATTTTAAAACACCTGGGTAAGAGCCATTATATTCTGGTATTACAAAAATAAATTTATTAGCAGGTTTTAAAAAGTCATTTTCAATTATTTCAAACGCTGCCGTTCTTTCAAAGATATTCACATCTTCTAGCGCCAATAGCTTACTTTCTATATTTTTTTCAGCTAATATTTTTTGGTATTGAAGTGCTACTTTTTTTGTGTTACTTCCTTTTCTATTAGTACCTGCTATTATTGTAATCATATTTGCTTTTAAGTTGTATTATTGTTACTCGTATACGCTGTTGCGTAACTGGGTTTTTATAATTATTTTGCAAAAATACATAATAGCTAATGAATGAATTTATTAATCAAATAAAATTGAAATTATTTTACATAAAAATTTGCTTTTCATATAAGTTTGTAATTACTTTTTTTTACAAATAAATATGTATAAAACTTATTGCTACCAATAAATTTTTATATTGCAACATTAAAAACTATACATGAAATATCTTTCATTGAACCCCCAAATTTTTATTGAAAACAGAAAACGTTTTGTAAATAAATTAAAAGGAAAATCTATAGCTATTTTTAATAGCAATGATGAATTGCCAACAAATGGAGATGCACTACATAAATTTAAACAAAACTCAGATTTGTATTGGCTTACAGGGATAGAACAAGAGGATACTATGCTGATTTTTTTTCCAGAAAACCCCGATGCTAAATATAGAGAAGTACTGGTAATTACAAGACCAAATGAACTTAAAGAAAAATGGGATGGACATCGTCTACGTATTGAAGAAGCACAAAAAATATCAGGTATTGAAACCATTATTTTTTTAGATGTAATGGATGCAATGCTACAACCATGGATACATTTGGTAGAAAATATTTACTTGAATACAAATGAAAATGATAGAAAAGCAAACATAATTGAAGTAAGAGATTATCGTTATGCAAAACAAATGCAGGCACGTTACCCTTTACATAATTACAAAAGGAGTGCACCTATTTTAAAAGAATTGCGTGCAATAAAAACTGCTGAAGAAGTAGAAGTAATGCAAACTGCTATAGATATTACAGATAATACTTTTAGAAGATTATTACAGTTTATACAACCTGGTGTAATGGAGTATGAAATACATGCTGAAATATTGCACTCATTTCTTACTCAGCGTGCCACTGGTGAGGCTTACGGTAGTATAATAGCCAGTGGTGATAATGCAAGAGTATTGCATTATACAGAAAATAATAGAGAATGTAAAGATGGTGATTTGATATTAATGGATTTTGGTGCAGAGTATGGCAACTATGCCGCTGACCTTACAAGAACAGTACCAGTAAATGGAAAATTTACTAGTCGCCAAAAAACGGTATACAATGCCTGTTTGCATTTGCATAAATATGCAGCTTCTATTTTAAAGCCTGGCATTAGCATTGTAGATTATACCGAAAAAATAGGTGACGAAGCCACCATTATTTTTCAAAAAATAGGCTTACTCAAAAAAAGTGATGTAAAAAATGAAAACCCAAACGATAGAGCATACCGCAAATATTTATACCATGGCATTTCTCACCATTTAGGGGTAGATGTACATGACCTTGGAACTCGTACTGAACCCATAAAAGCAGGCATGGTTTTTACAATAGAGCCAGGAATTTATATTGAGGAAGAAAAAATAGGGGTACGCATAGAAAATAATTTTTGGATAACAAAGAATGGCAATAAAGATTTAATGAAAAATATACCTGTAGAGGTTGAAGAGATTGAGTTATTAATGAAGAGAATTAAATAAGGTCGTTTATATTTAAAAA
>JANXOQ010000378.1 GCA_025357775.1 Ferruginibacter sp.
TTTGGGATTAAAAAAAATTTGTGTACCCAACTTCTCCATGCTAATAACACAACAATAGGCAATAACCCGTTATTCATAAGTTGAGGTAAAAAAAACCAACTGCCTAGTACTAAAAGCAAATAAACAAATACAAATTTTGAAATTATTTTAAACTGATTGTTTTTTTTATTTAATAAAAAAGCAAACACAATAAATAAAGGCGATGCCCATAATAAATTGTAATTATTTTTTGTCATGCTGTGGTCTGTACCTACCCACATAAACACTAATAAGATACCTAACGCACCTGTTAGAAAAAATAAAAGAAAATCAAATATTTTTAGTAGCTCTTTTGACGTATTATTTTTTAAAAAACTAAGGAATACAAAAACTAAAAAAATAAACGAAGATAAAAAGATAGGTGTAAAAAAGCACTTCTTATTTTCTATTTTTTTAACTTCAAACATTTGTTTTGATGATTGTATAATTGAAGTATTTGCTGCCGAATCTAAAGCGTGCATTAAATTTTCTGGTAAAAAACTTTGCTGTTCCACCGTCATTACTGCATCGGTTTTAGCACCTAATAAAATATCTATTCCAAGCTTGCTCCAAACTTTATTATTTTTATCTAAATATTCATGTATAGCGTTGCGAAAGGTATAATTAGTATGCATTACAGGTGGTAGTAATAGTTTTGGCTTTTTATATTTTTCTATAATATCTCTTACTCTAGTAGTGCAGTTATCTAAAAAAAAATCGTATTGATAATATTTATTTTCCTCCCTTACATTTTCAATAAGAGCTGTATATATTTGCTGTTTTTCAAGCTCTGTAATATTTAATATTTGCTCTGTAACGCCTCTATTTGTTTGTTGGTAATAAAAAATAAAATCTTGATATTGGTCTATATTAACAAAGTAATTTAATTTACCTTTTATAAATTTTATGTAAAAGTTTTTATCTTCAAAATTAAAAGTACCATAGTTGTACACATGGTCTGTGAGGCTATTGCTGTCTATTACTCGTAAAGCACTATGGCCAAATGTTTCATTAAGCTCTACGCCAGGTGTGCAGGTGAGTAATGAAATTTGTATACGAGACTGTGCAAATGTGCTAATGTGCAAATATGCAAATATGTAAATGAATAAAATTTTAAGAAATATTTTTTTCACAATTATTTATTTACTATTTCTAAAGATATGGGTTGAAAGAATTAGAGTTAATGAACTTCGAACATTTATAAAATAAAAATTTCACGATCTATTGCATAATCTTATGCATAATAAAAGCTGATTAAAGGTATGCCGATGCTGTGAGTGACACAACGAAGCTGCCCATAGCTGTTGCCCTGTTCGGACAAAAACCTACCCTCCGCCATCCGAAAAGAAGGAAGTTATCCAAAAGAGAGAATACTATAAACAAATATTAAAAGGGCTTATAAATATTGAGGTCTTAAAGTCTCACTTCAAAAAATTTAAGAGGTTACCTGCTATAATTCGGCGCTTCTTTTGTAATAGCAATATCATGTGCATGACTTTCTTT
>JANXOQ010000393.1 GCA_025357775.1 Ferruginibacter sp.
GAGCGTTCTGCCATGTAGTAATCTTGGTAATCGTTCCATACCCATCCATTACCGTAAGCTTTGCTTGAAAAATTTTCGTCTCTTATATTTATTTGCTTTGTGCTGGTTTTTAAAAAATCTACTACTGGTTGTTTTAAAAAATCTAGATGCAATAATGTAGGGTCGCCAGTGGGTGTTACAACTATATTATTTGGAAATTCTGTATATCTTAATCCTACCAAACTATCGCCTAAATATTTCATAGCTGCATACATAGTAAACAATTTTACATTGCTGCTTGGTATAAAGTTTTTTTCTGCATTGTAATTGTACAAATATTTTTTTGTGGCAGGTTCGTATATGCTTATGCCTATATGCCCACTACGTAAGGCGGTATCGTTCAAAAAAACGTCAATTTGTTTTTGAGTTATTTGCCCTATTGTTTTGCAAGAATAAATTATACTTGCAAAAAAGAAAATAAAAATGTATTTCATAAAAACTTAATCTAGTGCATAATCTAATGCATAATGAAAGATGAGTAAAGATATAAAGATGAAATGTGCGACGCCAATGAAGATGCACATAGCTAAAACAGTTTGGACAACCTCGACACGAAGAGTCGGGATTGACCAAAAAGAAAAACTACACCCTAGCCTTTACCATACAAAAAAGCAAAAAGGCTGCTAAAGGGTAACAAAAATCTATAATTTAAAAGTACTTTATTTTTTAGCAATATCAAGTCTAATACTTAGTATTTAATACTAGTTTCTTTCTTGCACCCTTAACCATCTTTCTGGAAAATCATTTTTGCCTGCAACCAAATAATCATTATAACTACATGCTACAAATTTACCATCGGGCATTTGCATCCACCATCTATTGGTTCTTTTGCTTTGCAAAAAAAGTGTTTCTACTTCTGCAAATACGGTATGGTATTCATTAAAATTATTTCTATCTTCTAGTGATGATTCTTGATTTTTTCGATGCTGCCCATCTATAAAATACCAACACATTTGTGCTATTTGTGATGCAGTTATTTCACTTACATCATCAGTAGGGTTATAGCCGTAAAAGCCAATACTGTTAAGTTTATCGCTCATGCCAGCATAGCGTGTAAGTGTACAAGCTTCTATACCTGTAAGGCCATTGGGGCAGTTTTTATTTGTAGGTGCATCGCTATATTTTATTGCTGCTATATCAAAACTTAGCATGTGGCTATTGCGAATAACAGGCTCCATTTCTACAATATTATCAAGTACATTTCCGAGGCGGTAACAATCAAACCGTAATTTATCAACCGTTTGTAACATGCGTGGGTGCACAAAATAACTTTGAAATGCAATGTGATTATAATGCTTCATTAAATTAGGCTCACCAGTAAACATTTCCATCAAAAAAATATCAGCAGGTTTTCTACTCTCTGCATCTAAATTAATGTAGGCATCTACACAAGTTGCTTCAAGCATTTGGTTGGTGCTTTTATAAGCTAGGTATTGTGCTAGTGTAATATCATGGCTACCACCAATAATTATAACTATTTTTTTACGAATGTATAATTCTTCCAGCACCGTTTTTATAGCAGCATAGCTATCATTGAGTGTGGCTCCTTTTTTTATATTGCCAATATCGGCAATTTTTATTTCACTATGCCAGTAATGTAATTTGTATAATTGCTTACGTATAATATTGGCGGCATTGTTCTCTTTTTTGCTGCCATCATTACCTCTATTTTCTAAAACACCTACCAATACTACATCTGCATTGTTTACATCAAAATATTCTGTTTCTTCAGTAAGTATATGTTTCCCTATTTGTCCATCAATGTATCCTTCGTCTTCGCTTATTTGGGCAAGTGAAACGGTTTCTAAAAAATCGTAAAAATCCTGCATGTAAAATTTTAGTTTTTACAAATGTATGGAGGATGATTGAAAGTAATAAGTTTAGAAAGGTTTAAAATTGAATATTCAATTTTTTAAAATACAAGGTATATTAATTTAATTTTTTGTTTTGTTTACCATCGTTTATTTTATGCCATACACTCTTATAAAAGTTTATATAACTTTCCTGGCAATGATGCTATTACGCCTTGCATTTCCAACATTAATAAAGCGTTGGCAACTGCGCTGCTGCTCAAACCACTTTTAAAGTTTAATTCATCAATTTGTATACTTTCTTTTTCTTTCAAAATATCTGTAATTAATTTTTCATGAGGCGTAAGTTCTATAAACAATTCTCTTTGTTGTTTTATTTTTTTAGGAACATCTTTCCAATTCATAATATGTAATAAATCATCTGCGGAAGTAATAAGTAAGGCTTTATTGTTTTTGATTAGATGATTGCAGCCTTCGCTTCTACTATCTGTAACCCTACCTGGTATTGCAAATACATCTTTGTTATAATTATTGGCAAGCTCGGCAGTAATTAATGAGCCGCCTTTTACACTGCTTTCTATTACAATTAATGCATCGCATATACCTGCTACAATTCTATTTCGTCGAGGAAAGTTTTGCCTATCAGGATTAGTACCACTCTTAAAATCTGTTAGCAGCCCACCTTGTGAAAGCATTTCTACTGCAAGCAATTTGTTTTGTGCAGGGTACACTTTATCTAACCCATGGGCCAATACTCCTACAGTTTTCAAATTATTTTTTAAAGATGCTTTGTGTGCTATAGTATCTATACCAAATGCAAGCCCACTCATTACTAATACGTTTTGTTCTGCTAAATCTTCCAACATTTTTTCACAGATATTTTTACCATAATCACTATTGCTTCTTGTACCTACTATAGATACTATTTTAGCTACATTTAAATCTGCATTGCCTTTGTAATAAAGCATTGTAGGGCTGTCGTAGCAGTTTAGCAATCGCTGTGGATAATTTTTTGCTGTAATAAAAAGTGGAGTTACTTTACTTTTTTCAATAAACTTAATTTCGTCTTCACATATTTTAAAATCTGCAAAGTGTTTTATAGCATTTGCCGCAATAGTACCAATACCTTCAATATTTTCTAATTGGTTTATTTTAGCTTTAAAAATTGTTTCAGCATTTTCAAAATGCTCAAGTAATGCTTTTGCACGCACATCGCCTATTTTAGGTATAAGGGTTAGTGCTATTTGGTAAAGTAAGTCGTTGCTTATCATTGTTAGACAATATTACTGAAATCAATTTGAAATTACACTCATTTCAGTCCTCCTATTTTGCGCCTTGTTTACTTCAGTATTATTATTAGCTATTGGTTTAGTTTCTCCAAAACCTTTGCCTAACATTCTTTTTATAGCTATGCCTTTTTTTATTAAATAATCTATAACTGCTTTACTTCTATTATTACTGAGTATTAAATTATCTACAGGCTTTCCTACATTATCTGTGTAGCCACTTATTTGTATAATTAGGCTTGGGTTTTCTAACATTAATAAAGCTACTTTATCCAGTTCAGCAAAGGAGGTTATTTGTAAATCTGCTTTTTTAGTTTCAAAAAAAATATTTTTTAAAATTATGAAAGCCCCTTTTTCTATTGGTTGCAATGCAATGTTTACAATAATTGGGGAGTCACTTACATTAGCTTTCATCATAAAGTTTTCCGAATAAAACAAATACCCTTTTTTATTTATTGTAAACACATAATTTTTTCCGATAGGCAATGTTGTTAAATAATTACCATCATCATCAGTTTGTAATTTTGATAAAATAAAACCTGAATCTGACGTACTCAATTCTGCTATGGATGACAATCCCATATTGCTTTTCTTATCAAATATTTTACCTTTTACCCATAGTGTTTTTTGAGCTCTTATATCTTCACGTAATTCAAAACTGTACAAATCAATTTTATTTTTTACATTCCCTTTATCGCTAGCATAGTAAGCAGTTTTGCCGTCAGCAGCTACAATCATAGAGCCTTCATCATCTACAGTATTTATTGGGTAACCAAGGTTTTCTGGTTTTTGCCAAATACCTTTTTCATTTCTTCTGCTTACAAATAAATCACTCATGCCATAGCCTACATGTCCATTACTGTTAAAATAAAATGTTTGGTTATCAGCATGTATAAAAGCGCAACCATCATCGCCTTTAGTATTTATGGTAGCCCCCATGTTTTCTGGCTTTTGCCATAATCCGTTTACATTATGCGAAACCCAAATATCTGAACTACCAAAGCCACCTGCCCTTGTACTTGAAAAAAACAAATCTCTTTTATCTGCTGAAAGCGATGGTGCACTTTCCCAAGCGTCTGTATTTATATTTCTACCCATGTTTTCTGCTTCACTCCACTCTCCATTTTTATTTTTAAATGAAATGTACAAGTCACAACTACCAAAACCTTCAGGATAATTACAACCAGTAAATATTAGCCATTGCCCATCTTGCGAAATATTTTGTGCGCCCTCATTTAGGTTGGTATTTATTTTACCGTATACTGGTGTTGCTTTTTGCCATTGCCCATCTACTTTATTTGATTCATAAAAATCTTCATCTCCATTTATTCTTCTGTTAAATATCATTTTATTTCCATCTACCGTTATCGATGGCAAATACTCCAAATTAGTACTATTAATATTTTCACCCATATTTATTGGATTAAAAATATAATTTTTATACTTATTGGATTTTGTAAAATTTACCGCAAATTGGTATGTAGTTTTTTTATCTAATGCAAGTTTTTTATTTCTTTCATTTAGATTTTTATTTGATAGATATTGATTTGTTATTGAAAGCGCCATATCAAATTCCCCATTGCCAGCAAGACTTTCAGCATACGCCAATAAAAAGCCATTTGTATAAACAGAATCTTTTTTTATTGCATTATTGTAATCTATTATAGAAGCAGTATAGTTTTTTATACTTGCATACATATCAGCCCTTGCTAATATTGCATCTACATAATTTGGATCTATTTTTATAGCATCTGTTAGTTTTTCTATACTCTTTACAATTTCTCCATTGGAGGCATCTAGAGAAGCTTTGTCAAAAAGTTGAACTGCTTTATTATTTATTTTACTTCCATCATACCATTGTCCATGGGCTAAAAACGAACCCAATAAAAATATAGAAGTTAAAAAAGAACAGAGTGAAAAATATTTATTCATTACAAAATATATAATAATCTAAGATAATATTTTTTGTAGATTAACATCAAAATGCATTGTTAAAAAATACAAAAGCAAATATTAAGGTTTAACATCTATAAGTGCATCCAATTGCCCTTCCATTTTAATTAAGGAATCTATTACCTCTTTATTTTCTACAGTTGCACCGCCTACGCTTTGGGTAGCGTACCATATTATTACCATGGCAATATAATCTTGCATATCCTTACCTGCATACTGTGCTTTAAATTCAAATAGTTTATCGTTTATCAGCTTTACCGTTTTACGAATTACCTCTTCATCGGTTGGTTGTGTTTTTATACGATATGTTCTATCTGCTATTACAATATTTACAGGTATCAATTCACTCATTATACATTCGATTTATAACTTAGTAATGAAATGCATTTGTCTATATTTTTTAAATAGCTATTAATTTTTTGTTCCAATTCTTTTTTCTCTGCTTCATCCATTTTATCTACAGATGCTTTTAAAATTAATTGCTCTTGGCGTAAGGCTTCTAGTTTTACTTTTTGTTGTGCATCGGTTTGCTGCAATATTTCTATAAGTTTTTTTTGTTGCTCATTTTCGTGCAACAATTTGCTGTGCTTTGCCAATAAAAGTTGAAGCTTAGCATTTACTTTTTTTATATGTTCGGTTATATCAGCCAATTTTATTTTCTTACACTTGCGTTTAGTTGTGTTTCAAGCGATGCTATTATTTTATTCATCATACTTTCTGTATCTGCATCCTCTAAAGTTTTTGTTTCATCACTAAAAGTAAAATTTACAGCCATTGATTTTTTATCATTTCCTAATTTTTCACTTTCAAAAATATCAAACAATTTTATTAATTTTAATAATTGTATTTTATTGGCTTTTATATTTTTTTCAATATCAGCATAAGCAATACTTTTATCTACAATTAAAGCCAAGTCTCTTTGTACAGAAGGAAATTTAGATAATTCTTTATAAGTAATATTTACTTTTTGGTTTAAGGTTAATACCTCATCCCACAAAATATCGGCAAACAATACAGGTTCTTTTATGCCAAATTGTTTCAATATTTTTGTATTAATGTTACCTGTTTTACCAATTGTAATATTATTTGCTTTTATGCTTACGCCGTAATCCAAATCTTCATCAGTAACTATTTCTAAGTTAATATTTTTAATACCTGCATTGGCAAATATTTTTTCACATAATCCTTTTACATAATAAAAATCAGGTTTGCTCCCTTTTTGCTGCCAACCACCTTCGGTTACTGTACCACTTGTATAGATGGCTAAATGATTTTTTTCTTCATAAATACCAACACCCGTTGTATGATATGTTTTACCAAATTCAAACAATTTTAAATCCGTATTTTTTCTGTTAATGTTGTAAGCAATTACTTCCAACCCAGTTTGCAAAAGCGATGGACGCATTACATCTAAGTTTGCACTAAGGCTGTTAATCATTTTTACCGTATTGCCTAATGTAGCTTCGTTGTAATATTTACTATCGGTAATACTATTGGTAAATATTTCGCTAAAACCATTGCTAGCAAGGTAATTTGCCGTTTTTTCTGTAAGAGCTGCTCTCCCATTATCATTGTCTGAAGAAGGCGCAATAGAAATAGTGTTTGGTATTTCTATATTATCCAAACCATCTATTCGCATTATTTCTTCTACAATATCTGCAGGTATTGCAATATCAGTTTTGCTAAAAGGTACATTCATAAAAATTTCATCCACGCCTTCTTTTTGTATTTCAAAACCTAGTGCGGTTAAAATATTTTTGATAGTATCTGCATGATAATTTTTACCACTCAGTTTTTTTAGGTAATGATATTTTAGTGCCACCGAAGTTTTTTCAGCAGGTGTTGGATAAACATCAATTATATCGCTGCTTATTTGTCCTCCTGCTATTTCTTTTATCATAAGTGCAGCACGCTTCAATACATTTACCGTATTACTTATGTCCACACCTTTTTCAAAACGAGTGGCAGCATCTGTTCTAAGCCCATGCTTTAAAGATGTTTTACGAACCACTTCATTGCTAAACCATGCACTTTCTAAAAAAATATTTACAGTATCGTTTTTTACGCCACTTTCTGCACCACCATACACACCTGCAATGCACATATTATCTTCTGCGTTTGCAATCATTAAATCTTCTGCAAATAATTTTCTATCTTTATTATCTAGTGTTTTAAAAGCTGAACCTTCCTTTGCATTTTTTACAACAATGCTATTGGCTTTTATTTTTGCAGCATCAAAAGCATGTAGTGGTTGCCCTGTTTCGTGCAAAATAAAATTGGTAACATCCACAATATTATTTATGGGCCTCAACCCAATTGCTTTCAATTTATTTTGCAACCAAGCAGGACTTTCGCCTACTTTAATATTACTAATACTGATACCCGAATAGCGTTTGCAGGCATCGTTGTTTTCTATTTTTACATCAATTACCAACTCATTATTATCTGCTTTAAAATTATTTTTAAAAGGAGATACGGCACGCATTTCTGTTTTGTCATGATGCCAGAGGTACGCACATACATCACGGGCTACACCAAGGTGACACATAGCATCCATACGGTTTGGCGTAAGGCCTATTTCGTAAATATAATCTGTGTAGGTTTCAAAAAGTTGCGCTGCTTTTGTTCCTGGTATTTTATCTGCATTCAACACCATAATACCATCATGGCTTTCTCCCAATCCAATTTCATCTTCTGCGCATATCATCCCAAAACTTTCTACACCACGTATTTTTGCTTTTTTTATTTGGAATGGCTCTCCGCTACTTGGGTACAACATTGCACCAACGGTAGCAACAATTACTTTTTGCCCTACAGCCACATTGCTTGCACCGCACACAATTTGCGAAGCTTCTTCAGTGCCAATATTTACGGTAGTTATTTTTAATTTATCTGCATCAGGGTGTTTTTCGCAGGTAAGCACTTCGCCTACAACAATTCCTTCAAGCCCACCTTTTAAAGATTCATATTTATGTAAGCTCTCCACTTCAAGCCCAATAGAAGTTAATATTTTGCTCAATCTCTCTGTATCTATTGTTACAGGTATATATTCACTAAGCCAATTGTAAGAAATAATCATTTGTTGTGTAAAAGTTAAGTTGCGAAGATACAAAATTTGAGATGGGTGGAAGAGTTGGGTTTTTGCTTTTTAGTTCACAAATTACAAGCCATCAAAAATGATAACTTATAGGATGTTAAATTTTATTTTTAAGCAAGTAATAGGCTCTTCATATAAGAGAGCATTTAATTTGCATTTGGTAATTTTTTATTATTGACAACATCTTTTATTAATTCGTTATCTAATTTTCTTTTAAGGAACTAGCCACTAAACAAAACTTTTTATTAATTATCTCAACAACAACTCACAAGGCTTTATCCCTGTTTGTTTTTTAAAAGCTGTGCTAAAATGAGAAATAGAAGAATAGCCGAGTAAGTGAGAAACTTCTGTTACACTTAAGCCTTTTTCGTACAATAAATACTTTGCATGCTCCATGCGTTGGCTTTGGTAAAAATCAAAAATTGTGGTGCCAAATATTTCTTTGAAACCTTTTTTAAGATAGCATTCATTTATAGCTACTTTTCGGCTAAGCGCCTTTATGGTAATGGGTTCGCCAATATGTTCTAATAATATTTTTCTTGCATTAATTATTTTTTCTCTGTCTTCCACATTTTCTAAAAACTTACATACAAAATTAGTTTCTTCTTTTTCTCCCAGCATACAATCCATGCTATACAAGAGCAACATTTGCATTTGTGCATTCACAAAAATATTGGCAGAGCTGTCAGTAAAAGTATGATTTAAAAGCGCCTCTATCACCATTCTTGTTTTACCACAAAGAGGTAATATTTTGGTAAAAGAACTTGTGTGCCTAAATGCTATTACATCATCAGAGAATATTTGAGTATTTTTATTAGCCTTGGCAAATTGTTGTAAGTATGAAGGTGTAAAACTAAAACTTAACACATCTATACTATCTACTTTATCAGAGCAATTGTATGTACCATTTAATTTGCAAGCGTCACATTCAGTTTGCTTTTGCTTACAATACACATTGCCACTCACACAAAATTTTAGCTGTAGCATATTTTCAAAAGCATCATTTTTTACATATTGGTATTCTAAAATACCAGTATCATCAATAGAAAATTGAGGTAAACGTTTGTATCTTTTTATGGAGTAAGTAATAGACCCTGGTACGGAGCGTTCGGTTTCATGCAGCACCTGCAACTCATCGTATAAAATGGGTTGTTTTTGTGCAATAGTTAATATATCGTTCCCTAAAACTTTCATGTAATGATGTAAATTTAAACAAGTAAAGGTTATTAGTTTTATAAGATTAAAAATTTAACAGAATAATGAAGGAATATTTCTAAATTATTTTCAAAACAGTTTTGTTTTTTTTCAAATATGCTGTAAATCAAAAAAGATATTAAAAACCGTTCATCGGTACTTCTACCGCCAATAACTCTGCATCTTCTAATACTTTTATTTCAAAACTATTAGTATCTGCAATGCCGACTGCATCTTTTTCTGAAAACTTTACTTCACCAATTTCTATGCTGCCTTTTATTACAATTAAATAAACACCATTTTCTTTGAAAGCGTTTTCGTAGCTAATTTTTTTGCCCGCTTTAATGTTGGCCAATGCAAAACGTGCATCTTGGTTTATCCATAACGCATTATCTGTTTCTAATGGTGAAACGACTACTTGCCATTTACCTTCTCTTTCTTTAATTTCAAAAGTTCGTTGGTCATACCTTGGTGTAATATTTTTTTTCTTTGGAAAAACCCATAATTGAAAAAGGGTTACAGGCTCTGAAATACTTTCGTTTGCTTCGCTGTGTTGCACGCCAGTACCTGCGCTCATTATTTGCACATCTCCTGCTTGTATTATGCCTGCACCTCCTGTGCTGTCTTTATGTTTTAATGCACCGGTAAATGGAATGGTTACAATTTCCATATTATCATGTGGGTGGGTAGGAAATGCACCGCCGCCAGCTATCCAATCATCATTTAAAACTCGTAATGCCCCAAAATGTATTTTATTAGGATTTTGCCAACCACCAAAACTAAAGTAATGTGCAGCTTTTAGCCAGCCATGGTTAGCTGTACCTCTTTCGTTTGCTCTTGTTATTGTTGTTTTCATTTTTGTTTGCTTAATATTTAAACATCAATTAGTATACCAATTGAAAATTTGTCATTCATTTAATTTTCAAAAATGCGTAATCTATTGCATAATAAAAGATGAATAAAGATATGCTGATGAAATGTGCGACGCCAATGGAGATGCACATAGCTGTGTTTTAGCTTGGATAATTCAAACACTTCGTGTTTGGATTTTCTAAAAAAATCACACCCCTACTTTTCCAAAGGAAAGTAACCAGACGGTAATATTGCATAGCTTGTAAAAGTATCAGATACTAAAAATCCTCCTTCGGGAGATTTAGGGAGTTTAATTTAGATGGCTAAAATCATCAGCCGTTAGCATGGTGCTTTGGTCTTCTTCTCTTTCTTCATTGTATTCAATAATAAAATTGTTTCTGCCTTCGCCTATAAGTATGTGTAAAAATTTTTGCTGTACCAGCTCTAGCATATTTAAAAAAATAAATATAGCATGTATGCGGCTTTCGCAGTTGTCAAATATTTTTTCGAAGGCTAAAGTTTTTTGCTCTCTGCTTATGTGTAACATGTGCTCACGCACGCCTTCCATTGTGTAGTTGTATTGTACAACGGTGTGCACAGGCTTAAAGTTTTTTTCTCTCAAACGAAGGGCTACTCTTTCAAAAGCCTTCATTAATTTAAATAAGGTTACGGTTTGTATTTCTGTTCCTTCTCCTGCTTCTTCGCCAATAATAGTGAGTTCTTTCTGCAAGTTTCCACGCTTTAGCATTAGCATGCGTACGGCCTCCATTTCTGCCATTTGTACAGAAGCTTCTTTATACTTTTTGTATTCTAAAATTTTATCTATTAATTCTTGTCTTGGGTCTATTTCGTTGCCTTGTGCGTCTATTTCTTTGCGTGGTAAAAGCATTTTTGCTTTTATGCGCATAAGTGTACTTATAAATAAAATAAACTCACTTCCAAGTTCTATATTTAACTTTTCACTTTTGTGAATATGATCTAGAAACTCGTTGGTAATTTTTGTAATAGGAATATTGTAAATATCTAGTTCATCTCTTTCTATAAAAAAAAGCAGTAAGTCAAAAGGACCTTCAAATTCTTCTAGCTTTATTTGGTATGATTCGGTTGTAGCCACTTTTAAAAAAATTTATAAAAAACAATCCCGATGGCTGTGCCATCGGGTTGCAAATGTATTAGTTATTTGAGTT
>JANXOQ010000400.1 GCA_025357775.1 Ferruginibacter sp.
AAAATTTCTTTTACCTACACTTCGTATCGATTTTTTTGGAGGAAGATTGTAAGGCGTTAATATTAATAATTAAATCTATCTAAAAAGTTTGTAGCGGTGTTAAAATACTTCAAATTTTAAAATACAAATTTTAAAAAAGAGATTTATATGTTTGTATAATCTTCCACAAACCTTAAACTTTGAACCTTTAACCTTTCTTTTTTCCAACAGATGATTATCACTGCTACTTCACTTTTTCCGCATAATAAGGACTGTTTAGCGTATCTGGTAGTGGTGTTAATAGTACTTCGCCTGTTTTCTTTTTTCCAAACAATGAAATATTTATGTACCGCTTCGGGTTCATTCGCACATCGTCTAGCAATAGATTAAGTTTATTACCAGTAGATGCTAGATTTTTGTATAACGTAGGGTCATTCATAAGCATACCTAAAGTGCCTTTGCTTTTGCCAAAATTTACTATCAATAATTTTAGGTTATTAATAGCTACATCTAATGTATCAAGGGTATTTTGTAAATTAAGGTTTGCAAATTTTGTAGTGGCTTTATCTAAATTACTTACTACATTATTTATTTTTTCATTATTGCTAGCAAAATTACCTGTAATACCGCTTACATTGTTTAGTGATTTTGATAATGCACCCGATTGATTATTTAATAAAATACTTAATGAAGCAGTGGAAGCTAACATAGAAGCAGTCACTTTATTAAGATTAGCAAATGTAGCAGCAATATTATTTTTTGCTGATGAATTTAACACACTATTAAAATTGCTTAATAATGAATCTGCTGAATTTACCGCTTTTTTTACACCATTTATTACAGGGTCTACTTTGCCCATTACGTTTGATAATAATCCAGCACTCACATCTGTACCTATACTATCTTTATTTTTTAAAAAAGCACTAGAATTTCCTAATATAATTTCTATACTGGGCGTACCCAATGGGTTTGTTTTTATAATAGCTAAAGAATTTGAAGGAATATGAATATCTTTTGTAATATTCATATCTACTGATATTTTTCGCATATCCTTATCAGTATTAATTTTATAAACAGCGCCTACTTGCATACCATTTATCATAACAGGGTTAGAATTTTGTAACCCTTCTACATTACCATACTTACCAGTAATGAGCGTATCGTTGCTAAAAATCTTTTTTCCTTTTAAAAAATTAAATCCAAAAATTAATGCCACAAGAGATATTATAGAAATAACTCCTACTTTGGTTTCGTTAGATATTTTCACGTAAAATATTTATATTTATTATTTTTTTTCTATTTGCGCTTTGTATTTTATTACAGCTTTTGTAATAGCTTCTGCTAATTCTTGTTGCCCTTTTTCACTATTGATATATCTTTCATCTACATCATTATTTATAAAACCAGTTTCTATTAATATTGCAGGCATTCTTGTAGCAGATAAAACCCATATACCTTTTTCATTTCTTTGTTTTACACCCAATGCTTTTCTGCCTGTTAGCTCTACTTCATCATTTACCAAAGATGCTATTAAATCACTTTTTTGTTGGTATGCTTTTGCATATATCTGTGCAAGTTGTTTTCCTTCCGGAGTGTTAAAACTAAAATTATTGTATGCACTATCCTCGGTATTATCTTCATACCCTTCTTCCATTAATGCATTTAATTTATCTTTGGTTTTTGCAGCAGCAAATATCCAAACAGATGTACCATTTACTGGACAAGGATATTTGAAGTATTCATAAATGGGTACTTCTACATCATAAGGTTCAGTTATTTTTTTCTTTCGTTTTCCTTTACCTATATAAGTAACTTTATATTTGGTAACAGTTTTTGTACCTGTTTGTCTGCTTCCTCTCTTTTCACCGCCTGCATCTGCATGTATGCACAAAAATAAATCTCCTTTTACCTCATTAGCCTTATTTGCTTTTTCATGTACATTATCAAATACATCTGTAGTTCTTGTAGGTACTACATTAATATTTGGCAACCTTTTTTTTAGCTCTGCAACCAATTTTTTTGAAATTTCTAGCGTTACATCTTTTTCTTTTGAGCCAAGTGAGTTTTCATAATCACCTTGTGCTCCACTATCCTTGCCGCCATGCCCAGCATCTACCACAATCGTTTTTAATTTTTTACCTTGTGCAGCACATTGGTATGTAAATGCATCTATTGAAAATAATAATATTAGTATCAAAAAAAAATTTCTCAACATATTAGAAATGGGTTTATTGGTAAATGTTATAATTATTTTAAACAAATAATCATTAGCATATAATAGCTATTTTTGTGCCATCATACTATGAACAATCAAATCAAAGGTAAGGCAAAATATATTTTGGTTTGGTGGTGCATGCCTTTGTTTTTATTATTAACGTATAATTATAATATTTATGCAGATAATAATGTTAAAATCTTTAAAAACAGTATTGTTATTACAGACACCCCTCCTACTATTAATAAAAATAAAATTGATACCAATAGATTTATAAAAACAATAAAGCTAGATCCAAAACGAAGCCCTTCTTTTGGCGAAGAAAAATTAGTAAAAAAAGATACGCTACTCTCTCAATTATTAGATACGTTTACATTTAAAAAATCTAAAGATTCTTTAAATGTGCCAATTGTTTACCATGCAGATGATAGTATGGTTATAGATATTCCAACTGAAAAAGTATATTTATATGGTAAGGTTTCCAAACTAAAATACGAAGAAAATAATTTATCTGCTCCAAAAATAGAGTTTGACCAAAAGAGAAGCATCATTAGTGCATTTTTAGTAAAAGACAGTACTGGTAAGGCTATTGCATATCCGTTTTATGATGGTACAGATTCAAAATCGGTAATGGATACGATTAGAATAAATATGAAAACGGGTAAAGGAATGACAAAAGGCACATACACAAAACAAGGAGAGATGTTTGTGTATGGTGAAAAAATAAAAAAAATAGATACTTCTGTTTTTTATGCTTTTCGCACAAGGTTTACCACTTGTAATTTAGATACTCCACATTTTGCATTTATTTCTAACAAAGCAAAATTTATAAATAAAAAATGGGCATTCACTGGTCCAGTTCACCCAGAGTTTGAAGGTGTACCATTACCTATATCATTGCCATTTGGTATTTTTCCACTTACACAAGGTAGGCATAGCGGTTTACTTGCACCAACGTTTATTGCAGATGCACAAAGGGGCTTGGCTTTAGAAAATTTAGGGTATTACAAAATTTTTAGTCCTAATTTAGATTTAATAACTAGAGGCACTTTGTACTCTTATGGAAGTTGGAATCTAAATTTTAACCCAAGATATTTTAAGCGATATCGATACCAAGGCAACTTAGTATTATCTATACAAAGTTTTAAACCGCTTGATGCACCAACTACAAATACTTTTAATATTACTTGGAGCCATTCGGCTGATACTAAAGCAAGACCTGGCGTAACTTTCAGTGCAAACGTAAATGCAGGTAGTACAAAATACAATGGGCAACTTCCCAATAACCCCCAAACCAATTTTCAAAACCAATTAAGCTCATCCATTACCTACGCAAAAACTTGGAAAAATAAACCTTACAATATTTCTATTAGTGCAAATCACAATCAAAATAATGTAACAAAGGTTACCAATTTAAATGTGCCCGATATTGCTTTTAATATTAATACCCAGTATCCTTTTAGAAGAAAAGAACAAACAGGTAATATAAAATGGTACGAAAATATTGGAATAGGATACCAAGGAAATACTAAAACACTTACATCTTTTATAGATACTGCTAGCAGTATTGGCAAACAAATTGGCGATAACCTAAAATATGGCGCACAACATAATATTCCAATTACACTTTCATTGCCACCATTAGGTGTATTACAAATAGCTCCATCCATTTCATATCAAGAAACTTGGTTTCAACAAAAATTAAGAACAGGTTACAATACTTACACTTTAAAAACAGATACAATTTCATTAGAAAAAGGATTGTATACAGCAAGGCAAGTATCGTTTGGAATAGGCGCTAGTACTCGTATTTTTGGAATGTTTAGTTTTAATAAGAACAGTAAAATAAAAGCAATAAGGCACGAAATTAGACCAACATTATCAATTAACTACACCCCTAACGTAAATGAAAATAATTATTACTATACTAATATAAGTGCTACAGAAAGAAGTCAAATATCTGTGTTTCAAAATAGTGGAATTTACAGCCCGTACAGTAATATACGAAACGGTGGTATTTCTTTTGGTATAGATAATAACGTAACCATGAAAGTAAAAAATAGTGGTGACACTAGTGCAGCTGCTGATAAAAAAATAACATTAATAGATGGCCTTAGCATAAATAGTAGTTATAATTTTTTAGCAGATTCTTTTAAGCTTGCACCAATTAGTTTATCTGCAAGAACAAACTTATTTGATAAAATAAATGTAAGCGCTAGCGCAAGTATAGATCCATATCAAACAGATAAAAATGGCAGACCAATGAACAGGTTAGTTATGAAAGATAAATTTTCTTTGGGAAATCTTACCAACGCACAAGTAGCATTACAAACTAGTTTTAAAGGAGGCGATAAGTCTAAAAAAACAGTAAATGAAAAATTAAATAACCCTCAAAATTTAAATCCAAGCAATGGTATTACCCAAGATGAGTATCAACAAGAAGCTGCATACATAAGAAGTAACCCTGCTCAGTTTGCAGATTTTGAAATACCTTGGAACATTGATTTATCTTACTCACTTAGTGTAAGTAAAAGATTTGACCAAACTATTAAAGATTTTACTACTACGACTAATCAGGGGGTTACATTTAATGCATCTGCAAACCTTACCCCAAAATGGAAAATTGGTGCAAATGGCACATACAACATTACTACAAAAGCATTAGGGGTAATAAGCATGTATCTTACAAGAGATTTACATTGTTGGCAAATGGCTATAAATATATCACCAGTTGGAAAAAACAGGTCATTTAGTATAAATATAAGTCCAAAATCACCCATACTTAGAGACTTAAAAATAAATAGAACTAGGCAATTTACAGATTTATAATAAAATGTGCTTTATAGTTGTAACATCAATAATGTGTGCTTTTAACTACTCTCCTATTAGCTTTTTCCAATTCATACAAGTATTAACAGAATTTATATCTATCGCAATATTTTTATAACTTATTTGTTACTATTTATTACTTTTTCTATGTAAAGCTTAAGCATCATATCATGTACTTTTTTATTTAATTCTTTTACATCAATATTTGCCGAAGATACAGGAGGCAAAAAAATCATTGTTAGTTTTGTGGGCAATAAATACATTGTTTTATTTATTGGCATTGCTTTTTTTGTACCTAAAATTACACATGGAATAATATCTTTTTTTGAATCAATAGCCAATTTAAATGCACCATCAAAAAACTCTTTTATGGGTGCATCAGTTCTATTTCTTGTACCTTCAGGGTATAGGCAAACGTGCATTCCTTTTTGCAAAATCACTTTCATAGCTTCAAAACTTTTTACACGGCTATTGGGGTCTTTTCTGTTAACCATTATGCCTCCTTGTTTGTAAAACCAAGCAAATATTGGTACTTTTAAAAAGCTATCTTTTGCTATTGTTTTATTACCACCAGGTACAAATGGCGCTGAGAGTGGTACATCTAAAAAAGCATTGTGGTTGTGTACAACGATGTAATTTTTATTTTTTTTGAAGTATTCTTTTCCGATTACAGTAAGTGGGCATGCTATAAGCCGAAGCCAAACACTAATCCATATTTTTGCAACTTTTATAAAGAGATCCTGCCCTTTCTTTTCATCTTTATACAAATGAGAAAGCATAGATGGACCAATAATAATAAAAAAAGTAAAAACAAAACTTATTAAACCCCACACTGCCCATACACGAGCAAAAATATTTTTAACTACTTGCATTTTTATATTTTATTTATCGTAGGTTTTTGGGAGATAAGCAAAAAGTATTTGTTTAAAATT
>JANXOQ010000408.1 GCA_025357775.1 Ferruginibacter sp.
TTTTTAAAATAAAAAATCCCCTTGCTACAAACAAGGGGATTTTAATTTTTAATGCTGGTGATTTTGCTGCATGGCTACCAACTCTTCTGAGGTTACTATTTTCTCAGTTGGTTTTGCTTGGCTTGCTGCCCAAGCAAATAATTTTTCAGTTATCATTCTACGATATGTAGCATCTACTTGTTTTTCATCTTTCATCATACGGTCTATATAGCTTTCTAACCAGCTTGTGTCTTCGCCCATGCCCATTTGCCCAAAGTAGCGACTTACTTCTTCTTTCATACTTGCACGAAGGTCTGCTTCGGATACTTCCAATTTATTTTCTTTAATAATAGTATCGCTAATTAAAGTCCATTTTAGTTGTTTTTGAAAGTTTGGATAATCAGCCTCTGCTTCTTCTTTTGTTTTTGGTTTATCGCCACCGTTTTCTAACCAACGAGTAAGAAATGGTTGTGGAAATTCCATTTTAGTATCATCTAATAATAAATGATAAATTTGGTCGTGCAATTGGTTTGCAGATTGTGAAGCCCAATATTTTTCTATTTCACTTTTTAATGCAGTTCTTAATTCCGTTTCTGTTTTTATTTCTTTTCCTGGATATACTTCGTTGAAAAATTCTTCATTCATTTCTCTTTTTTCAACTATACCTATTGTCTTTATTTGTAAGTTAAAATATTTTTGTGCAGCTGCTTCATCATTTTTAGCAAAGCCAAGGTCTTGCAACATCATTTCTAGTTTATCGCCTTCAAAAGTGCTTGCTAGTTGAAAAACAAAATTATCTCCTATTTTTTTACCCATCAATTGCAGTTGCATTTTTTGGTTAAAATACTTCACCAATACTGAATTTTCTTTTACAATTCCTCCTTCTAAGTCTATTGAGTTTTCATCACATTCAGTAAACAATACATTCACTACATCTTCTTCATTATCTACTGCTTCTTTCTCATTCATTTTGCCCGCTTTTAATTGCATGCGGTTTATTTCTTCTGTCACCATTATATCTGTAACTTCTACTTTGTGGTGCGTAAGTTTTGCTGTAGCAATATTGGGTAATTCAAAAGCAGATTTTAAACCTATCTCAAACGAAAAATCAATTTCAGCAGGGTTATACATGTCTAACTTGCTCATTTCGTTTGGCAATGGCAATGGTTGAGCAAAAATATCGGGTCTTTCTTTGTCTAAATAAGTATATAATTCTTTTTCAATGGTACGTAATACTTCATCAGAAAAAACCCCAGCGCCATACATTTTCTTTATCATACCAGCTGGCACCATACCTTTTCTAAAGCCAGGAATATTGGCTGTTTTGCTATACTCTTTTAACTTTTTTTCAAAAGAGGGTAAGTAATCTTCTTTTTGCAGCTTTACGGTAAGCTTGTCGTTTAATAAACCAATGTTTTCTCTAACTACTGTCGCCATTTTATTGTTTTTGTTCCCGACTTATATGTCGGGATTAGTAAAAAAAATCCTTCCGTGTTGGCGGAAGGAAGTTATTGTGTGCGGATAATAGGGGTCGAACCTACATGCCTTGCGGCGCTAGATCCTAAGTCTAGTGCGTCTGCCAATTTCGCCATATCCGCTTTTATTTGCCATTATATTACTTTGTATTATGAAGTAATAGCTTCAAAAGAGTGTAAAATTAAGGAATTATGTAAAAGGGAGAAAAAAATCTTTTAATGTACCGAAATCACTCGTTTTTTTCAAATATTATTGTCCCATTTTTTTCTTTGTGTACCAAACAAAGCTCGAGCTTTTGCGGTCTTAAGGACACTAACTTATTCTACAGCCTTAGATTCAAATTTATTAACATCATAATTATAAGCATATTTTACATTTATTGCTAAAAGAATTACAAATAGTAGAAGAAATAGGTACGAAAGAAAATTGTACCGAAAATAAACTGGATTTATTGAAAACGGTTGCACTTTGGTACAGCACAGGTTAAATTAAAACTTATAAATGGCACACAGCGCAAAGTTATTTTATTGGTAATAAAACTTACAACGCCTTTTAAGGGATTTACTTTTATTGCACAAAGCACCTTTTTTTAAAAATTAGAAACACTCAATGCACAATTGCTGCAAGTCATTCCTTCTATTTTCCGGCTATCTTTATCATGTTGCAAAACAATTGTTCAATTCTGCTTTTTGTTTACTCAATAAGAAAATTATCTTTACAAAATGGATGTAAACTTTTCACTAGAAAATATAAATGAAACCGCTGAAACTCTTTTACAAACAATAGATACAAAAAAAGTAATAGCCTTGCATGGGCAAATGGGGGCAGGTAAAACTACTTTTGTGCGTGCAATATGCGATACACTTGGCGTGCAAGTAGCAGTAAGTAGCCCCACATTTTCAATAATAAACGAATATAAATCTGCCGAAGGCGACGTTATTTACCACCTAGATTTGTACCGTTTAAAAGACGAGCAAGAAGCAATAAATGCTGGAGTAGAAGATTGTTTGTATAGTGGTAATTTATGCTTGGTAGAGTGGCCAGAAATTACTCCTGAATTATTTCCCATAGATACAGTGCATTGTTATCTGTCTGTTTTAGGAGAAAAGGAGAGGAAATTAGTTATTGGTTGATTTTTAGATTGTGAAGTTTTTTTAGATTGTATTTTTTTTATAAAACTAAAATTGTAATTTCAGAGAATAGTTAAAATATTACTTAGGTTAAAATAAACCAATTAACCAATCACCCAACCAATGGCAACAACAAAACCTTTCGTATCTCCATCCCTTACCTACGAAACATTAGAAGAAACTTTAGATGTAAAGCCACGCCGTGAAGCTTTGTATATTGGTATACCCAAAGAAGACTCATTTAATGAAAATAGAATTGCGCTTACACCCGATGCAGTAAGCGTAATAATAGCCAATGGGCATAAAGTATGCATAGAAACTAGAGCAGGCGAAGGGGCAAATTATACTGACAATGATTATAGCGAAGCGGGTGCAAAAATTTGCTACGATAAAGCGCAGGTTTTTGAAGCAGATATTATTGTAAAAAGCGCACCTGTAAGCATAGAAGAATGTGAGTTATTAAAAATGAATCAAACTATTATTTCCCCCATTCATTTAGCAGAAATGAAAAGAGAAATTTTAGAAAAAATGATGCAGAAAAAAATAACTGCACTTAGTTTTGAAAACTTAAAAGACGATAGTGGACACAACCCAATAGTACGCAGCATGAGCGAAATAGCTGGCTCTGCAGTTATGCTTATTGCAGGGCAATATTTGAGCAATGCCAATAATGGTAAAGGCGTATTGGTTGGCGGTATTAGTGGCATACCACCAACAAAAGTTATTATTATTGGTGCAGGCATTGTAGGTGAATATGCTGCACGTACCGCACTTGCTATGGGCGCAAGCGTAAAAATATTTGACAATAGTATTTATAGATTAAAACGCTTGCAAAATAATATTGGTGGTCGCTTATGGACATCGGTTATAGAGCCAAAAATACTAGCCAAACAATTAAAAACTTGTGATGTAGCAGTAGGTGCTTTGGGTAATGATGGTGGCAATACACCCATGGTAGTAAGCGAACAAATGGTGAGCAATATGCGCCAAGGTAGTGTAATAGTAGACGTGAGTATAGACCATGGTGGCTGCTTTGAAACTAGCAAAGTAACATCACATAAAAAACCAACTTTTACCAAATACGATATTATACATTATTGTGTACCCAATATACCAAGCGGCTTTGCACGAACGGCTTCGCAAGCCATTAGCAATGTATTGATGCCTCTTATTTTAGAAACATCTGATGAAGGTGGAATTGATAATTTAATTTGGTACAAAATAAATATCCGTAGTGGTATTTATATGTTTAAAGGTGCGCTTACAAATTTTCATTTAAGTGAGCGCTTTTCAATAAAATTTACAGATTTAAATTTGTTAATAGCGACTAGGAGGTAATTTTTTAAGAAATAAACGGGTAAAAGAAATGCGTAATTTCTTTTACCCGTTTGCACTTTAGTTGCTTACGAAAACCGAATTTACAAATAAGTTTCTTAATGTACCATTAGAATAACTTGTAGGAGTAGTATTTTTCCAAACTATTCCCTCTGAATTGATGCTTGAACTTGTAGCTCTTGAATTACCAGCTGTATAAACATCCGTTCCAAAAATAAATATATCTGTTACAAATGATTCATTTGGTAATACTCCCACAGTTGCTGATGTATTATTTTTCCAATATTTTGCCAATAACAACCCTCCTAGTTCATCATATCCTCCTACATACACATCTGTACCGACAACTTTTATTGAAAATGCAGCACTGTTTACCCCTGCCCCAGTAGTAATATATGTAACTATACCATTTTTCCAAATTTTTGCTTTAGTAGTACCGTTAGGCAAATATTCTGTTCCACATGCGTATACATCAGCTCCTACCACAAAAATATCAGTTGCTTCTTCCGAACTTGTAGAACTTGCAGAAGTTAAATAATTTCTAACTCCATTTTTCCAATACAAAGCTCTTATAATTCCACTCGTTTGTTCTTCATAACCTGAAATATATACATCAGTACCATTTACAAACAAACCATTTGCAGACACTAAACTACCAGTGTATGTTAAACTTACAGCCACTCCATTTTTCCAATACCTAGGAAAATCAGTAATCCCAAATTGATTACCAATTACATGTACATCATTACCATTTACCACTATTTTTTTTGCTTCACCGTTGTCAGCAGCACCTGGAAGCACAGTACCTACACCATTTTTCCAATATTTTGCATTGCTAGTAGTTGGCCCACTAGTTTCGCTACCAGCTATGTACACATCAGTTCCAGATACTACAATATCATACGCTTCTGCAGAATTGCTAGCATTCAAAGTAGTTTCCACTCCATTTTTCCAATACTTTGCTTTATCACTAAGACCGTTAGTGCTTTTTTCTGTACCACAAGCATATACATTTATTGCTGGTATTACTACTGGTGTAGGAGTAGGAGTAGGAGCAGGTGTCGGGTCACTTTTTTTACAAGCACTAAAACCAATTAAGGTAAATGCTGTTACAATTTTTAGAAAGTTTTTATTCATAATTTATAATTTTTATAAAAGTAACACATCAAAAACTATGCTTACAAAAAAATGTAGAAACGGTATAGTTTATTGTATTAACGTGTGTTAAAGATGTGTAAATGCGAAGATGTAATAAGTAATAATTTAAAAACTATCAGCACACAATAGCATGTGCACATTTAATTGAAAGAAATTTTCCAATTTTTAAAAAGTATAAAATTATTATAGTTGTT
>JANXOQ010000436.1 GCA_025357775.1 Ferruginibacter sp.
TATAATTTTATTACAGATGAAGAAAAAGCATTTTTAAAAAAGGCTTCGGAAGATGAGACTTTATGAGAGAAAGTAATTTAAAATAATTCCAACAAAAGCTTAACATCTTATATTGTATTTTGCATCAATAAAATTCTATTATGAAGCAATTTGCACTTATAATTACTCAATTATTATTTGTAGCCAATATTTTTTGCCAATCTAGTTTTACTATTACCGGCAGTGTAAAAAATGAGGTTACAAGAGCTGGTTTACAGGCTGCATCAGTATTTGCACAAAATACCACACTTGGTACAGTTACAAATGAAGAAGGTAATTTTAGTATAACCTTACCAAACGGGGGGTACGATTTGGTGGTTTCTTATACAGGTTTTAAAAGTGAAATAAGAAGAATAACCTCAGTTGATGCAACTGATAAAATAATCTTCAATTTAAAAGAAAAGGAAAAAGAATTAGAAACGGTATCTATTGTATCATCTAACGAAGTAAAAGATGGCTTAGCCAAATATGGCGATTTTTTTAAAGCTGAATTTATTGGCAAAACACCCAATGCAAATGGATGCATTATACAAAACCCAGAGATACTTCATTTCTTTTTTTCTAAGAAAAAAAATAGATTAAAAATAACTGCTACAGAACCGCTTGTTATAAAAAATGAAGTGCTTGGGTATAATATTAAATATGCCTTGGATTCTTTTACCCATGAGTATAAAACGGAAATGAGTGTTTACAGCGGTTATCCTTTGTACGAAAATATGCAAGGCGATAGTATACAAATACAAAACTGGAAAACTGCTAGAACTGAAGCTTACAAGGGCTCTATACTACATTTTATGAGGGCAATTTATAATAAAACTTTGCAACAAGAAAAATTTGAATTGCAATTTATTTTAAAAAATAATGGAAATGAAGAAGCCATTAAACTAAAAGATTTTTATGCAGCTATCAATTATTCAAAAGATGATAGTACACAAACAGTTGAAATATTGCCTAACCAACCTGAGGTAGGAATTTTATTTTTGGCTGCTAAACCTTCACAAAATTATTTAATAGAGAATGTGGCTGAGCCATCTAATTTTCAATTTTCGATGCTTAGTTTTAAACCAAAAGAGAGTATTATTATAGAGCAGAATGGGTATTTTTATAATCAAAATGATATTACAACCAATGGATACTGGGCTTGGTGCAAAGTGGCAGCACAATTACCTTATGATTATGAAGAAATAAAATGAATGATGAAATCCCAATTATTATAATAGTATCACAAACCCTATGGTTTACTAAAAGCCAAGTCAAGCTATTTAAAGCTTGACTTTGATAAAATAAGCCACTTCAAAAAAAGAGTTGGTAAACTTTATTTTGCTGTGTAAGATTACAGAAATAAAAAATTATAAATTTACAAAATGCAATATTTTAAAATAGGAAAACTAGCAGCTAGCCATGGGCTTACTGGTGAACTTATACTACAACATAGCCTTGGTAAAAAAACATTGTTAAAAGATGTAGAAGCCATTTTTATAGAACAGCCTAAAGATAATTTTATACCTCATTTTATTGAAAAAACCTCTATAAAAAGTGATACAGAAACTTACATTAAAATAGAAGGAATAGATAATAAAGAAGTAGCTAGAAAAATAACCCCTAAAGATGTATGGCTACAAGAAGATGATTTTAACAAGCACAAAGCAAAGGCAGCACCTATAGCACTTTTAGGGTATGAGCTTATAGATGGAAACACAAACCTTGGTGCAATAATAGAGGTAAACGAAATGCCACATCAAATACTTTGTACAATTTTATATAAAGGTAATGAAGCACTAATACCCATACATGAAGCCAACCTTATAAAAATGGATGACAAAAATAAAAAAGTGTATGTAGAAATACCAGATGGGTTGTTAGAAATATATGGGTAGGGAGGTTAGTAGTAAGCAAATAAAATGCAGATGGGAAATTGCAAAAAATAATTAGCAACAGCAGTTTGTAAATAACAATTCAACAAAATAACAATGTAGCATTTTTACCAGTAAACAATTTAACATTGCAACAACGCATCATCGCACATTTTGATTTAGATTCGTTTTTTGTATCGGTAGAGGTATTAAACGACCCAAGCTTAAAAGGCAAACCTGTAATTGTAGGTGGGCGGGAACGTGGGGTGGTAGCGGCATGTAGCTACGAGGCTCGTAAGTTTGGTATACACTCAGCCATGCCATCTTCTAAAGCAAGGCAGCTTTGCCCACAAGCTATTTTTGTAAGTGGCACAAGAGGAGAATATAGTAGATACTCAAGATGGGTTACTGATATAATAGCAGCAAAAGCTCCACTTTTTGAAAAAGCTTCTATAGATGAGTTTTACATAGATCTTACAGGCATGGAAAAGTTTTTTAACCCCTTGCAATGGACAATAGATTTGCGAAATGAAATAATGGCTGCAACAAACTTGCCTATTTCTTTTGGATTATCATCTAACAAAATGATTGCTAAAATAGCTACTAACCAAGCTAAGCCTAATGGCTACTTACATATACCTTTTGGTAAAGAAAAAGAATTTCTTGCACCGCTTGGGGCAAATGAAATACCTGGTGTGGGCAAGCATGCACAAGAAGTGCTTGCATATATAGGCATAAAAACCATTAAACAAATAAGCGAAATAAACATCGAAATTTTAGAAGAAAAATTTGGTAAATGGGGAACAGAACTTAAACAAAAAGCAGAAGGATTACATTTTGGTGAGGTTATAAGTTTTCATGAATCTAAATCTATTTCTACCGAAAATACTTTTAATGAACCTTTAACCGAACTTGTTTTTATAAATGCAGAGTTGGTAAAGTTTACTGAAAAAATTTGTTTCGAACTTAGGCAAGATGAAAAAGTGACGGGTTGTATTTCTGTAAAAATTAGATACCCAAATTTTGAAACATTTAGCAAACAAACTACCATTGATTATACAAATGCTGATGAAGATATTATACCCATTGTAAAAGAGCTTTTTAAAAAATTACACAAAAAAGGAGAGCCTATACGCTTATTGGGCGTACGCTTGAGCGAACTTACTGGCAATCCAATACAAACAAATATGTTTAGCGATGCTGAAAAGAAAAATGAATTATACAAAAGTATAGATGACATAAAAAATAGGTTTGGAAAGGGATTGTTAAAACGGGCATCTTCTAGTAAATAATAAATTTTAAAATATACCAACTTGATTTAGTTTAAAAACTAACAGATTTTTTAACATTGATAACTAAAATTTATGAACTTCGCTTTTTTTAAAACTCATTCATGGGTTAATGTTTCCTACATATTTATTATTATTTTTAAGAATAAATAATTTCCAAATTAACTTTTCTCTCTTAGCAATGCCAACTTAGCCTTTCCTACTAGTTTTTCTATTGCTGCATCGCTAGCTTCTTTTACTTTCTTTACAGAACGAAATTCTTTTAGCAAAATATCTGCGGTTTGTTTTCCTATGCCTTTTATAGATTCTAACTCATTTTTAAATGTACCTGCACTACGCCTATTTCTATGATGGGTTATTCCAAAGCGATGCACTTCATCTCTTATTCTTCTTATTAATTTTAACGTTTCGCTATCCCATGGTAGTAATAAAGATTGGGTATCTCCATCAAAAAATATTTCTTCTTTATTCTTTGCAAGCCCCACTAGCGTTAGCTTTCCACGCAGGTTTAATTTATCTATACTTAGCATTGCAGAGCTTAGCTGCCCCTTACCACCATCAATAATTACAAGCTGCGGCAATATTGCACCTTCATCAGTAAGGCGTTTATATCTTCTATACACTACTTCTTCCATAGAGGCAAAATCGTTTATACCTTCTACTGTTTTTATATTAAAATGTCTATAATCTGATTTGCTAGGCTCACCATTTTTAAAACACACCATTGCAGATACTGGGTAGCTACCTTGAAAATTAGAGTTATCAAAACATTCTATATGTAAAGGCAAAGATTGTAGTTGCATGTCTTCTTGCATTTGTGTAAGTACATCTAGTTTTTGTTCCGTGGTTTTATCTTCTAGATGTAGCATTTTTTTAGCATTTAGTTCTGCTTTAAAATAATTCACATTTTTTTGAGAAAGATCCAATAATTTCTTTTTATCACCTGCTTTTGGTATGGTAATACTTACTTCTGGTTCTACATATTCTATTTCAAAAGGCAGTACAATTTCTCTTGCTTCGCTTTCAAATAATTGGCGTAGTTGCGCTACCGCAAAGGCTAATACTTCTTCTGCAGTTTCATCTAACTGTTTATTGAGCGTAATAGTTTTTGTTTTTATAATGGCACCATTGCTCACGGCTAAGTAGTTTACATAAGCAGTATTGCCTTCTTCTAAAATAGAAAAAACATCTACCGTACCTGTGTTGGTATTTACTACAGATGATTTAGCTTCATACTCTTGCAGGTGGTTAATTTTATGTTGATAAATAGCCGCTTTTTCAAACTGCATATTTGCCACATGCTCTTTAATTTTATTTTTATAATTATTGATTACAGGGTTCAAATTTCCCTTCAGCATATCTTTTAATTGTGATATGCCTTCGTTGTAATCATCCTTTGTTTGCAAGCCTTCGCATGGTCCTTTACAATTTCCAAGGTGGTATTCAAGGCAAAGCTTAAATTTAAATTTACTTATATTTTCTTCACTAAGGTTAAGCTTGCAAGTACGCAGTTGTATATTTTGTTTTATAAAAGTAAGTAAGTCCCTTACCCTGCCTACAGATGTAAATGGTCCTAAATAAATAGATCCATCTTTAATTTTTCTACGAGTAAGAAACACTCTTGGGAAGGGTTCGTTTTTTACAACAATGTAAGGGTATGTTTTATCATCTTTTAGGTTGATGTTAAACAAAGGTTGATGCTCTTTGATAAGAGAGTTTTCTAATAAAAAAGCATCTTGGTCAGTATCTACAATTGTAAACTCTATTTTACGAATACGATGTACTAGCTCAGCAGTTTTATAACTGCTTTTCATTTTATTAAAATAGCTGCTTACACGCTTGCGCAGATGCTTTGCTTTGCCTACATATATAAGTTTGCCATCTGCATCAAAGTATTTGTAAATGCCAGGCAGGGTGGGTATGGTAGATGATATTGCTGAAAATTCTGTATGTGTCATTAGTCGTCAAACCTCCATATTGTTTTTTCTTCTTTTACAATGGTTGTTTTTCCATTTTGAGCAATAAGTGTTACTACTTTACAGCTTTTACCACTTACCCATGTAAGTTGCAATTCTTTATTAGTACCTTCTTTTTTTACTAAATACACTCTTCTTACTTTTTGTGTTTCGGGGTCTACATATACATCCCAATGTGTGAATGGATATGTTAATCCCTTTTCATTTTTAGGCTCGTAGGTAAAGGTAAATGCATCTATAGTTTGGTCTAAAAATTTTTTCTCACTAAACAAATCTTTTAGGTTTACTGTATCTATTATCGGTATTAAAAATTCGGAGAAAATCGTTTCAAGTTCTTCCATTTTTATCCAACTCGAATCTACATTTGTACCAACCGTTATTTTTCTAAGTGGTGTAATCCCTCCATTTTTTATACCAAATATTTCGCCTTTTAAATAAGTAGTAACAGGGAAAAAATTACCTGCTGTATCTTTAGGAGTTTTAGCTTTTACTGTACTATTTGTAGAGGGTACGTTTTCTTTTTTACTATTGTTACAACTACATAATATAAAAGCAATACCAATAATGGACAAGCTATTTTTCATTATTCAAAAATAATACTTATATCTTTTAACAACAATTTTTTAAAAACGAGGTGAAAGGATTTTGAATAAATAAGTTTAGATTGTTTTTAGAAATAAACAACAAATT
>JANXOQ010000437.1 GCA_025357775.1 Ferruginibacter sp.
AAAAATACTTATTGACATCACTATTATTTTTTTAATTTCATTTTACTAATTTTCCGTTTACATAAAAGAATTTACGTACCAATTTATCTGCCCAAGCAGGAAAAAACTTATTCATAAAAACGGTACGCTTTCCATTAAATGTTAATACCAATGTCCTTTTTCTTTTTTCAATAGCTGTTAAAATATGCTGTGCACAATCTTCGCTACTCATCAATTTATTTTCATCTAAAGGGCTCTCTCCTTGGGCTTGTGCATTTTCGTTTAAAGCAGCATTTCTAATATTGCTTTTAGTGAAGCCAGGGCATACCCACAAAACATTTACACCATCTACTACCAATTCTGTTCTTATTGCTTCTAGCCATCCATTTACTGCAAACTTGCTTGCACTATAACCACTTCGCCCAGGCAAACCTCTATAACCTGCTATGGAAGATACACCAACAATACTTCCTTTAGTTTTTATAATGCTTTCTAGTGCAAGTTTTGTACAATAAACTGTGCCAAAATAATTTATATCCATTACTTTTTTAAACACATCCATTTCTGCATTTTTAAGTTCGGCATGCATAGAAATACCCGCATTGTTTATTAAAATATCAATATCACCAAAAGTAGATATTGTGCTATCAATAAAATTTTTACATTCATTATACACGCTTACATCTGCTGGTACACACAAAAAAGGCATTCCTAAAAATGAATTTTTAACTTCATTCAATTTTTCTATATTTCTTCCGCAAGTGGCTACATTAGCACCTGCAGCAAGCAATATTTCTACAAGCGCTTTTCCTATTCCATCGCTACCTCCAGATATTGCTATTGTTTTCCCTTTAAAATATTTATTCATTTAATAAAAAATTAAGCATAAAAAAAGAGCTCAAAAAATGAACTCTAAAAAGTGACCTGGATTGGATTCGAACCAATGACCCTCAGCTTAGAAGGCTGATGCTCTATCCAGCTGAGCTACCAAGTCAAAATAATTAACAAAACCACTATAAAAATGTGCTACAATTCCTCAAAACATTAAATCTATTCTAAATTAACATTTTATACAATGTTGTGTATAATAGTTTTCAAAAAAATTGTAAGGCAATTTATACTATTATCAAAATGCAAATGTAAGTTTTTATTTTTCTCTAAAAACTATTTTTTTGAAGCTAATATTATAAACATAATCTTCCATTAAGTTTGTTCTAATTATATTAAAGTAAAATCTATACAATTGTTAAATTTTCTTGTTCACTTTAAATTTTGACATTATATTTGTAACACTAAGTCCTTTATCAAAATTTGAGGGCATATTTTTTGGTATAACCTTTTAAATTAAAAAAATTAGCATTTATGAAACAAAAACTTACATTGTTACTTTCATTTTTAGTATTCTTAGCAATTGCGAATGCTCAAATGTCTGATAGCAAATTTTCATCTAGCAAAAAAGGTACACTCGTTGGTATACATTTCAATGCGTTAGATCTAAAAACTCCTGTTACTTTTAAAAGCGCAGCAGGCACAAGAACATTTAGTACTGTACAAGATATGGATTATGGATTTTCAGTTTCCTACTGGAAAGGTTTAACAAATACAATAGATTTATCTGCAAAAGCTGGCATTTTATTTCATGACTATGCTACAGTTGATAGAGGTGAAACAAATGGAAAAGCCGAAAATATTGGAATAGAATTAGAACCAACTTTAAATTTTAGACCTTACGGCGACAATTCTCTAATATCCCCTTTTTTGACAGCTGGTGTTGGTGTTGGTGCATATAATGGTAAATTCGGGGCTTATATCCCCGCAGGTGTAGGTGCGCAATTTAATTTCAATAGTATTTCATATCTTTTTATACAAGCTCAATATCGTTTTACTTTAGATAAAACAATTGCGAATGATAACATGCTTTATTCATTTGGTTTTGCTCAAAATATATCAAAAGATAAACCTGCTCCAGTAGCGGTTTTAGCACCAGTTCCTCCTATTGTTGTTGTAAAAGATACAGATGGTGATGGTGTTGTAGATGCTGATGATAAATGTCCTAGTGTAGCTGGTTTAGCTTCTATGCAAGGTTGTCCTGATACTGATGGGGATGGAGTAACTGACGCAGATGATAAATGTCCTACTAAAGCTGGTATTGCAAAATACAATGGTTGCCCAATACCTGATACTGATAGTGATGGTGTAAATGATGATGAAGATAAATGTCCTACTGTAAAAGGAGTATCTAAATATCAGGGTTGCCCAATACCAGATACTGATGGTGATGGTGTAAATGATGAAGAAGATAAATGTTTAGACCGTAAAGGCCCTGCTAGCAATCAAGGTTGTCCTGAAATATCAAAAGCTATTGTAGATAAAATTAATTACGCTGCAAAAAATGTTTTCTTTGCATCTGGTAGTTTTAAGTTATTGCCTAAGTCATACAAATCATTAGACGAAGTAGCTGTTTTGTTAAAAACAGACGAAACTTTAATGATTGATGTTGATGGTCATACAGACTCACAAGGTATTGAAGCTAAAAACCAAACACTTTCTGATAGTCGTGCTGCATCAGTAAAAAAGTACTTAGTAAGTAAAGGAATTGCTGAAGAACGCTTAAAGTCAACTGGTTTTGGTTCTAATAAAGCCGTTGCGGATAATAAAACAGCTGCTGGTCGTGCAAAGAATAGAAGAACTGAAATGGCTGTTAGAAACTTCTAATAAAGATAAATATAATTTTAAGCCCTCCTAAATCAAGCATCGGAGGGCTTTTTTCGTAAAATAAGCTTTTTATTTTTTACTATCCTTAATTATTCATAAATTTTTTACTATTAATATTTATTGTTTGCACTGTAATAGAGATTTAGCTAATTAAAATTAAACTAAGGCAGTAATTTCTTGAGGTTCATTCTTTTTTTAATGGTAAACTGTCTGCTGCCAAAAAAATTGCCAC
>JANXOQ010000443.1 GCA_025357775.1 Ferruginibacter sp.
TAGCGGTGGTATTATAAGATTCGCCAGAGTTCTCTTGTGTAGTATATCCTCTTATTGACCAATTTTTGTGGTTCAATTCTACTTTATATTGCCCCATTTTAAATTCCTTAATAGAGTACCTATCGCTACCAGTATATATTGTATTACCAGTACCCCAATAACCAGCTACAACGGCTTCAATTTTTGGAGTTATTTTATAATGCAAAGAACCTGATACCTTAAAATTTACAGTATTCGGGTTTACAATTTCTTTTTCTGTATAACCTGTTCTTGATACATTTAACGGTATTGAATTACCTGATGCATCTTTAAAATTAGAATTAATAAAGCTAGCTGCACCAGGTAAACTACCTGCTATATTACTAAATACAACTTTATTTATATCTATTGTTGTTTCATCACCATATACATTTACTCCATCGTAGTTAGGGTCTGTTTGTCTATTACCAGCTATTATACTTCCAGTAGTACCAGTTCTACTATAGTTTCTATTATCTACACCCATCCAATCTTTAGCTTGTATAAACTCCGCATTTAATTTAAATGCAAATTTTTCTGAAACTTTTTTACCAAATCTCACATTCCAATTATGATATGGTGCTGTTGGTCTTTGGCTTGCATCTGTATGCATTATACCTGTCTTCACTAAAAAAGATAGCCCTTGATATTTAAAAGGGTTTTTACTCGTCATTAATAAAGTACCATTCATACCACCTGGGCCATATAAAGCTGATGATGCACCTGATAGTAACTCAATATTATCTACATCTAACTCACTCAAGCCAATAATTGCACCAACGGAAAAATTTAAGCCAGGTGCCATATTATCCATTCCATCTACTAATTGGTTAAAACGAGTATTACCACTGCTATTAAAACCACGAGTAGTAGGTGTTTTAAAAGTAAGTGAAGATGTTGTAACATCTACACCTTTTAAACCCAATACTATATCATAAAAATTTGCAGCAGGTGCATTTCTTATTGCAGTTGCATTTACACGCTCAATAGAAACCGGAGACTCCATTATTTTTTGAGATACACGTGTTGCAGATACTACAATTTCTTGCCCTAATGCATTGTTTGGCACAAAACTTACATTTGTGTTTTCACTAGCATTATTTATAGTCACTTCTTGTGCGGTATATCCTACAGAGGTAAATACTAATGTAACTGGAAAGGATTTTACTTTTATTTTATAAGCACCTTTATCATTTGTAAATGTACCGCCTTCGGCGTCTTTAATGGTAACCGAAACTGCAGTTGCACTTTCGTTAGTTGCACTGTTTTTAACATTACCGCTGATTGTAGTACTTTGTGCAAAAGCAGTCACCGCAAAGATGTTAGCCATTACCATTGTTACCAAATAGCTTGTAAACTTTCTCATATTTGTTTTTTTGGTTTGTAATTTGGAAGCAAAATAAGCATAGTTCTACTGTAATAAAATTTTATTTTTTAACTTTATGTTAGTATATATTTTGTTAACACTTGTATTTTTACAAATCTACGCATTAATTTAGCCGCATGGTTCAACATAAATTTACAAATCAAACAAATTTTTATAGCGGAAAAGTAAGAGATGTGTACAGCATTGACAATAATTTGCTTGTTATGATTGCCAGTAACAGGCTTTCTGCTTTTGATGTTATACTACCGCTGCCTATTCCTTTTAAGGGACAAGTATTGAATGAAATAGCTGCTTATATGCTTAATGAATGTAAAGATATTTGCCCAAATTGGTTAATCTCCTCCCCTGCCCCCAATGCAAGCTTAGGCAAAAAATGTACTCCGTTTGCAATAGAAATGGTTGTACGTGGAAACTTGGTAGGGCATGCATGGCGTACATATACAAATGGGCAAAGAGTATTGTGTGGAGTAGAAATGCCAAATGGCATGAAAGAAAACGATTTTTTTTCAACACCAATTATTACCCCTTCTACCAAGGCTACAAAAGGGCATGATGAAGACATAAGTAAAGAAAGAATAATAGCAAGTGGACTGTGTACGTTAGAAGAATGGGATACGTTAGAAAAATATTCCCTAGCTTTATTTGCAAGGGGTAAAGAACTGGCCGCCAAGCAAGGTTTAATATTGGCAGATACAAAATATGAATTTGGAAAAATAGGCGAAGAAATTTATTTAATGGATGAAATACATACTCCTGATAGCTCTCGTTATTTTTATGCAGATGGTTTTAAAGAAAAACTTGCTAATAATGAAAAACAAAAACAACTGAGCAAAGAATTTGTAAGAGAGTGGTTGATTGAAAATGATTTTATGGGTAAGGAAGGACAAATTATACCCGAAATGACTGTTGAAAAAATAGACAGTATTTCTAAAAGATACATTGAATTATATGAACAAATAACTGGAGAGAAATTTGTACCTAATTCAATAAGTGATGAGAACTTGTTTAAAACAATAGAACAAGCATTAAAGGTTATTTAAAGAATTGAAGATTGTTAAAAAAATTTGAAAGTCCATTAAAATTTACTTTTGACAAAAAATTACCAGAGTATAGATGTTAAAAAAACTTTGATAGAGTTATTTTGTTTTAAGAACTACTATTTGTTTTTGTAAAATAATAAAATTGAGAAGCAATTTTAAAACTGTGCATCTGTTGCATAATAAATAAATACTTTGTAAATATTTATTTATTGTATTGTACTTGTATTACAAAGCAAATTGTAAGACAATTACAAAAATATTATTTAAAAAATTAACCATGAATAAATCTAAAATTATCCTTGCAGTATTAGCTGGCGTAGCTATAGGAGCTGTTGTAGCTTATGCAATAAAAAAAACTACGGAAGAAAATGATGAGCAAATATTGAAAAATGAAACAAATGAACCATCAAAGCTAGATAGTATTGCAAAACAATTTTCTGAAAAAATATCTACTGAATTAAAAGCAGCAGAAAAAAAAATAAAAACTGCTGTACAAAAAGAAATTGATGCATTAAGCCCCGAAAAAGAATTAGGATTATTTTTATAGGTTATTTGGTTCCCCATTCATTATTGCATCGGAAAACCTGCTATACCATATATTTAAACTTTTATGTGCAGATAATAAACTTAAATGTTTACCCAAAGTTGTTACATCTTTTCTAATTGCAGGGCCTGTTTGTACATCCAATGCTGAAACATTTTCTAAACGAATGGCTGTTTCTTTTATAAGTGGTTTCAATAAATTAAAATCTACTTCTTCTATTTTGCAAAAAGTTTCTGTAAGTCCGTATAAATAATTTGTAAAGTTAGATACAATCACTGCCCCGGCATGTATACGCAATCTTTTGTCTTCTTTCATATAAGTTACGTGCTCACTCATAGTATTTGCAAAAGTTTCAATTTTATTATACGTATCTACATTATTAGCTTCTATTAAAAAAGGTATTACAGGGATCTTTTCCATTTCTTTTCGTAGGCTTTGCAATGGGTATAATACACCAAAATTGGTAGATACATATTTTAAAACATTCATAGACAAAGAGCCTGAAGTATGAATTACCAACACACTCCCAAAACCTAAACCTTTAGCTACACTTTCTACATATTCATCAGTTATTGCAACAATACACAAGTCAATATTTTTATTGGGTTCATCATGTAAGTTGATAAAATCTGCATTTACCAGTTGCGCTAATACTCTACCATTTGCTTCATTTCTTGCAATAATTTGGCATATAGTATGTCCATTTTTTAATGCTAGCCTTGCCAATATATTTGCAACATTACCAGTACCTATTATTGATATAATCATTAGGCATTAATTTATAATGAAAGTACATAAAAATAAATAACAATCTTTCATTAAAGAAACAATTTTTGAAATGATACAAAAAAAATAGGATATACTTATCTTGTTGGACACAGAATAACAAAAAAATTATTTCATTTTTTAAATTTAAAATTATCGAAATTTTAAGACGCTAAAAATTAAAGAAAATACATTTATTGGTTATTTTAATAAATTGTATTTTTAAAAAGGAAAACCAATTATTTCAATTTTAAATTAATAT
>JANXOQ010000473.1 GCA_025357775.1 Ferruginibacter sp.
TCGACAAGCTCAGGCTGACAATAATAAATTTAAAACATTATGAGAATAATACCCGCCATAGACATCATAAATGGAAAAGCTGTAAGACTTACCAAAGGTGATTACAGCACAGAGAAAATTTACAATGAAAGTCCATTAGAAGTTGCAAAAGCATTTGAAGCTAATGGCATACAATATTTACACTTGATAGATTTAGATGGCGCAAAATCTCAACATATTGTAAACAGCAAAGTGTTGTATGATATTGCTACTAAAACGAATTTAAAAATTGATTTTGGTGGTGGGCTAAAAACAAATGAAGATGTAGAAGTAGCTTTTGATTGTGGAGCAAGTCAAATAACTGGTGGCAGTATTGCAGCTAAGAATCCTACCCTATTTTTAAAATGGTTAGAAAGATTTAGGGCTGAAAAAATAATATTAGGAGCCGATTGTTTAAACAGAAAAATAGCTACACAAGGTTGGCAAGAAAATTCTGAAATAGATATCATTGAGTTTATCAATAGTTTTGAAAATAAAGGTATAAAATATGTAGTATGCACAGACATTAGTAAAGACGGTATGTTACAAGGCGCATCCAATGATTTGTATGCAGAAATTTTACAGAAAAGCAAAGTAAATTTAATAGCAAGTGGCGGTATAGCATGCATGGCAGATATTGAAGCAGTAAAACAAATAGGATGTGAAGGGGTGATTATTGGTAAAGCCATTTATGAAAATAGAATTAGTTTAAAAGAATTGAGTACACTATGTTAAAGAAAAGAATCATCCCTTGTTTGGATATAAAAGATGGTCGTACAGTAAAAGGAATAAACTTTGTGGACATTCGTGATGCAGGCGACCCCATTGAGTTGGCAAAAAAATATGTACAACACGGTGCAGATGAATTGGTATTTTTAGACATTACTGCTACACAAGAAAAAAGAAAAACCTTGGCAAGTTTGGTGGAGAAAATTGCCAAAGAAATAAATATTCCTTTTACGGTTGGCGGTGGTATAAATTCTGTAGAAGATGCTATTGCCATCATAAAAGCAGGTGCAGATAAAGTAAGTATAAATAGTAGTGCAGTGAAAAACTCACAATTGATTACAGATATTGCCAACCAATTTGGGAGTCAAGCTGTTGTAATTGCCATAGATACAAAATTTGAAAATGATGTATGGTGGGTGTATGTAAATGGTGGTAGAATAGTTACTGAGTTAAAAACAATTGATTGGGCAAAACAAGCAGTAGCTTTGGGTGCAGGAGAAATATTATTAACATCGATGAACAATGATGGCACTAAAAATGGTTTTGCAATTGATATTACAAATGCGGTGAGCAAAGCAGTAAATGTACCTATTATTGCTTCGGGTGGTGCTGGTACAAAAGAACATTTTAAAGAAGTATTTGAACAAACAAAAGCCACTGGGGCTTTGGCGGCAAGTATTTTTCATTTTAATGAAATACCTATACCTGTGCTTAAAGAATATTTGAAAAAAGAAAATATACCAATTAGATAAAAAATATTAATGCTTTAAAAAATAAGAATTAACTGAATAAAAAAATAACTTGATTTAATACCGCTACAAATTCCCGCTTGAAAGCATAGTGCACATTTATAATTTTTCCTGGCGGAATGACAGTGCCAGTAGTTACGAAATAGTTTTTATTCCATTTTTTTCATGATTAAGTAACCATTTTTTGCGTGACAGCCCACCGCCATAACCACCTAAATCACCATTAATATTAATTACACGATGGCAAGGAATAACAATTGCAAATTGGTTCGCACCGTTTGCCTGAGCAACTGCACGAAAAGCTGATGGC
>JANXOQ010000495.1 GCA_025357775.1 Ferruginibacter sp.
AAATTTTATAAAAGCTAAAAAAAAATGTACATTTTCATAAAGAAAATTTTATTATCTCTATTAGTTAGGTAATAAACTAATAGTAAATATAAATAAAAAGGTAAAAATTTAGTGTACTTAGGAAAAAACTGTTAGCACTATTTTTAAAAAATTATTGGCTAATAAATGTCATTATTCCCTAAAAAAATAAGAAGTTAAAATATAATAACAAGAAAATAAAACAATACTTCATCGACTACATTAATAGAAACAATTGAAAAAATACCTATAATTATAATTGAGAATATGAAAATGAAACGAAGTGTGTGGTAAAAGAATTTATGGGAATACAATAATTATATTTCTAAATACTTAGTTTTTTTATACTAAAACCCAATGAAAACTTTGTAAAATTGAAATAACCTATTTTAAAATTAAATGAAAATGAAAACATTTACTCTTCAACAAATAAACGAAAAACTTAATGGTGAAATCGTTGGTACATCTACACAAATAATTACAGGTCCTGAGCAAATGGAACTTGCTACCAATGAACAAATAACTTTTATAGGACATAAAAAATATGCAAAGTTTTGGGAAGCATCTAAGGCTTGCGCTGCAGTTATAAATGCAGACATAGACTTGTTGCCAGGAAACAACAAAGCATTCATAAAAGTAAAAAATGCTGATATTGCAATGGCAGAATTATTAGAATTATTTGTGCCAGATACCCCAGTTTTTGAAACTGATATACATGCAAACGCAAACATACATACAACTGCTGTTATAGGTGAGGGTTGTAAAATTGGGGCTGGATGTTATATTGGTAAAAACGTACGATTGGGTAGCAATGTAATATTATACCCTAATTGTACAATATTGGATAATACTTCTATTGGTAATTTTACAGTAATATGGTCTGGTACAGTAGTAAGGGAGCGTTGCATTATTGGTAATTATTGCATACTCCACCCAAATGTAACCATAGGGGCAGATGGCTTTGGTTTTAGACCTTCGCCTGATGGCAAGGGACTAATTAAAATACAACATATTGGTAATGTAGTAATAGGAGATGCAGTAGAAATTGGTGCAAATAGCTGTGTAGACAGAGGCAAATTTAGTGCAACAATAGTGGGTGATGGTTGTAAAATAGATAACCTTGTACAAATAGGGCATAACAGCAAAATGGGGCGTAGCTGCATTATGGCTGGTGCAAGTGGTTTAGCAGGTTCTGTTACACTTGGAGATGGAGTTGTGATAGGTGGAGGATCTTGTATATCTGACCATGTAACTCTTGGCAATGGTGTGCAAGTAGGAGGAGGCTCTGGCGTAATGAGCAATTTTGCTGATGGTAAAAAAATACTTGGATATCCTGCTGTAGAAGCTAGAGACATGCTGAAACAATGGGTAGCTTTAAGAAATTTAGCAAAAAGCTAAAATGATATTTTATATTTTTTTTAACCAAAGTAATTCAACTTCTTCTGGAAGTTTCATTCGCTCTGCAATTTTTTTATAGCGGGCAGATAAATTACATAAAAAATCTTGTGCCTTAGCCATACCATCTTGTAAACCAGTTAAGTTATCTACATTCCAAAGCTTTACAAGATGATCTATAATACTTGCATAATCTAGTGCTGTATAAACGCCTATTTTTTGTGTAATTGCAGAAAAATCTGCAAACATATTTGGTTTTTTTGAGCCTTCACCCATAGCAACGGACGGCATTACAATTTGTTTTCGCATCATGTTTTCAAAAGATTTTAATGCCCCGTTAGGATCTATTTCAAAAATTTTAGACATAAAAGATTTGTAAGCTTTTTCGTGCCTTGCTTCATCGCCAGCTATGGTTTTACAAATGCGAGAGAGTGTATTGTCACCAGCTTTGTCTGCTAACTTGCCAGTATTGGTATGAGATATTTTGGTAGCCCTCTCTTGAAACGAAGTATATACGAGGGTTTGGTAAGGGTCGTTGTTTGTATTGGCATTAAAGCCATTGTAAATTAACCGGTGTATTGTTTGCTCTACTGCCTTCATATCGCAACGCCCAGTGAGGTATAAATATTTGTTAAGCAAATCACCATGCCTATTTTCCTCCGCTGTCCAAGCTCTACTCCACCTCACCCAGCCATTGGTACTTGTAAGGTCTCTATCTTTATTTATTACCAAATTAAAATATGTTTGATAACTTGGTAATGCTTCTTCAGTTATCATATTACCTACCAAAGATGTAATAATACTATCAGGTATACAATCGGTACGCTCTTTTAATTTTTGTATTTCATCAATTACATCACCTTTACTAAAGTCGGGTAAAAAATCAGTAGGTTGCCAGCACTCGTCTGGGTTTAATAAACTATTATCAACTGTTTCAGCAACAAAATTGTTTAACATGTACATTACTTCCATATTTTTCTCAATTTCATTACTATTATCTTCTTGCATTTTTTTCTTTTTTTGTAAATTCTTATTGAACGCAAATATACGAATTGTGTAGGCTTCTAATTACGAACAATATATAAGTAATTGATCTATTTAAATAATTTGTTAGTGATAAAGTTTAGTGAAATCCTGAATAATTTATTAGAATTAATGGGTAAAAAAAGTGATCAGCTTTTTTTACCCATTACCTTTTACTTTTTTAATATTACTATTCTAAACCTTTGGCGCAGCAACTAATATTTCTTCACTTACACCAGCTTCATATTTTTCAAAGTTTTTTATAAATTGTTTTCCTAATGCAATTGCATTTTCATCATAAGCATTTTTATCTGCCCAAGTATTGCGGGGGTTTAAAATCTCACTTGGTACATTAGGGCATTCTTTAGGCATCATCATACCAAAAACAGGGTGTGCTTCGTATTCCACATTATCCAATTTCCCCTCTAGCGCAGCTGTTATCATAGAACGAGTGTATGCAAGTTTCATTCTGCTTCCTGTACCATAGGCCCCACCTGTCCAGCCAGTATTTATCATAAAAACATTTACCTTGGCATCAGTCATTTTTTTGCCAAGCATAGTAGCATATTTGCCAGGGTGCAATGGTAAAAAAGGTGCGCCAAAGCAAGCACTAAATGTAGCAGATGGTTCTTTTACACCAGCTTCGGTACCTGCTACTTTTGCAGTGTAGCCACTTATAAATTGGTACATTGCTTGCCCTGCTGTAAGCTTACTTATTGGGGGGAAAATACCATAAGAGTCTGCAGTAAGAAAGAAAATATTTTTTGGAATAGCACCTACAGATGGCACTAGTGCATTGCTTATAAAACTAAGTGGATAACTTATTCTTGTATTTTCTGTAATTTCTTTACTGGTAAAATCTACCACATTTGTTCCATCTACAAATCCTACATTTTCTAACAATGCACCAGGTTTTATTGCATTGTAAATTTCTGGTTCATTTTTCGCACTTAGGTTTATAAGTTTTGCATAGCATCCACCTTCAAAATTAAATATGCTATTGTCTGTCCAGCCATGTTCATCATCTCCTATTAATTTTCTATTAGGGTCTGCACTAAGTGTAGTTTTTCCTGTTCCACTTAAACCAAAAAAGATGGCTGTATCACCATCTGCACCTACGTTAGCAGAGCAATGCATGCTCAATACATTTTTTTGATGTGGCAATATAAAATTAAGAATAGTAAAAATTCCTTTCTTCATTTCGCCAGTATAACCAGTACCACCAATGAGTATAATTTTTTTTGTAAAACTCGTCATGGCAAAATTATGCTGGCGTGTTCCATCTACAAGTGGGTCTGCATTAAAAGTGGGTGCATGCAGTATTGTCCACTCCGGCAAAAAGTTTTGTAGTTCATTTTCTGTTGGGCGAAGAAACATGTTATAAGCAAATAAATTACTCCAGGGGTTTTCGTTTACTACTCTTATGTTTAATTTGTATTTTGGGTCTGCGCATACATAAGCATCTCTTACCCACAATTCTTTTTCTTGTAAATGCTTTTTTACCTTTGTATGCATTGCATCAAATACTTCTGGGGTTATAGCAATGTTAAAGTCATTCCAATGTACTGCATCGGCTGTTATTTCATCTTTTACACAAAACTTATCTTTTGGACTTCTCCCTGTAAATTCGCCAGTGTTTATTGTCAAGGCTCCATTGTCATTAAGTTTCCCTTGCCCAAGTAAAACGGTAGTTGCTGTTAGTGCTGCGGGAGTTTGTTGGTAATGTAAGGTCTGCTGTGTAGCTATACCCGTTTGCGTCAAAACACCATTGATTGTTTCAGACGATTGTAATACTGACATATCATGCATTGTTTGGTGAGGGCACAAAAGTATATGAAGTAATTGTTATGACAAATTTTAATGGAAGTAGTTTTAGCTAAATATTTTTATAAAGTAAATAAAAGCGAAGGATGAATTGAAATGAAAACTAAAATTAAAAATATAGAAGCAAAACCTTTTCCTAGCTTTATTTTTTGGAAAAAAGAGGAAAATAATTTTTAAATATTTGTTAATACATAATTTAGAAAAAAGTGTAAATCAAATTTTTAAGAATCATTTATAAATTGCCTTTTTATTATACAAATTTTTTGGTAAAAGGGCTTACTAAAACAATCTCTACAACCTTTATTTTCTAAATATTCTGGGGCATTTTAAAATGCAGCTTTAAATGCTATGCTAGTAATAATTGTATCTTATCTTCTTGAAATTTTTACTGTTGTGTAACCGTCCATTTCAGGCATTTTTAAATTCATTAAAATTAAATCAAAATATTGTTGATTATTATTTTTTTAATAC
>JANXOQ010000522.1 GCA_025357775.1 Ferruginibacter sp.
AAAATCGAGGATTATTCGCTAACGTTGGTGGAGGATTAAGAGCATATCCAACATTGGCTCCTGCAATTTGTGCATCTCCAACTTTCAAAATAACACCATCAGCCGTAAAATTATTAGGGGTAGATGAAGCGGCACCATAAACAACACCACTAGACGATTCAATAGCAAATCTATACTGTGCACCAGCAGGTATTTGCACACTTAAGCCAGTAAATGTAGGAATAGTACCCAAAGCAGAAATAACTAAACTTGGATTGGTAGCCATAAGTGTCCAAACAGGACTAGTAACTCCAGTACCAATTCCAGATAAAGAAGTAGTGCTCATCCACAATTTAACTACGGCAGGTGAAGCAGTAAAAGCTGGATCCCATGTTTGGTCAATTTGAGTTAAGACTCTAGTTGTTGTATTAGTATTACTAACTACAAAAGTTATACCAGAGCCAGGGGTTGGTAGTTGCAAACCAGAACCTAAGCTATAAGTTGTGGTTAATGAACCTTGCCCATTAACTTGTAGTACGTATGTAAAAAAAAGGATTAAAAATAAAATATTTTTTGAAATATTAGTTTTTAGTCTTAGTGTAGATGTTTTTTTCATTTTTTTTGATTTGTTTTATAAATGAGTTGTGATATTAACGATTTGTTTCTGGAGATGGCTCCCTTCTAGTAGCGTTTGATTCATTTGGTTTAAGTTTTTCATAGTCTGCTTGCTTTTTTTGCTTTTGCATTTCAGCATATTTGCTGGCTGTTGCATTATCCTGCTGCTGAACCATTGCTTTTCTAGTTTTTACTTTTGTTTTTGTACCCGTTTGTGCCATACTTGTTGTAGCAATAGCTACAAAAAATGTGGCAAATAGTAATTTTTTCATGTGTTATGTTATTTTAAAATTTAATATTAAGATAAATTGCTAAATCAAATTTAATACTTTATTATCTAAATACAAAATTTATGTGCAAAAGTGCCAAAACTCTTTTAAGTTGGTATCTTTATACTATTAACTAAAATTTAATGCTTTTAAAAAAATTTAAAGACTGGAGTATTTTAAAAGGGTTGGTTTACTTTATTGTAGGCATCATTACCTACCCTGGTTTGAACGTTATTAACAGGATGCGAATTAGTGGTATGGAGCATTTGAAGGGATTGCCAAAAAAAAACGTGCTATTTGTTAGCAACCATCAAACATACTTTGCAGATGTAATTACCTTTATACATATTTTTTGTGCCAATAGATGGGGAATAAAAAACAAGTTGCCTATTCCATATTATTTACTTTGGCCATTTACAAAAATAAAATATGTAGCTGCCGAAGAAACAATGAAGAGTAGTTTATTAACAAGATTTTTTACATTGGCAGGAGCACTTACTGTAAAACGTACTTGGAGCGATGCTGGTAAAGAAGTGCGCCGTGGGCTTGACCCTTCAGATACTCGTAAAATATTTGATGCGCTTAATAATAATTGGGTTATTACTTTTCCGCAGGGTACTACAAAAGCTTTTGCCCCTGGCAGAAAAGGTACGGCACATATTATAAAACAAACAAACCCTATTGTAATACCTGTTGTAATAAATGGTTTTAGCAGGGCTTTTAATAAAAAAGGATTGGTAATAAAAAGAAAAGGTACATCACTAAGTGTACAAATAAAAGCTCCATTAAACATAGATATTACTCATACAAACGAACAAATAATGGAGCAAATAATGGACGCTATTGAGCAGAGTAAAAAATATATACCTGGTTACAAGCATAGCGAAGTAATTACTAAATTATGAGCCACAAATTTTAAATTTCGACCTGCTGATATAGCACTTTTTGCAACGATAATCCTTTTGCAGGAGTAGAAAAATCAGTAGCAGAAGGTTCTCTATTTTCTATTAGTTTTCTAAAATCTTGTAAAGTTATTTTTTCTCTCCCTACAAGTAGCATTGTGCCTACTAAGCCACGTACCATACCCCTTAAAAAACGATTGCCCGTAACACTGTAACAAATTAAAGATGGTAAAAAAAACCATTGGCTTTGAGTTATAGTACACTCATAAGTAAAAACTTGTGTATTTTTTTTTGAAAAACTTTGAAAGTTTGTATATTCCATAAGCATTGATGCTGCTTGATGCATCAACAACTCATTTAGTTTATAAGGATAATAAAACGCAGTATCTTGTAAAAAAGGATTTTTTTGCTGGTATAAATTATATTGGTATGAACGAGATAGCGCATCAAAACGACAATGTGCCTTTTCTTTTACTTCATACATTGCATTTACAACAATATCACATGGTAAAATAGCATTAAGATGATACATAGCTTTTTCAGCATTTTCAGAAGCAATAATACATTGGGCTGTATTAAAATGAAAAAAATTTTGTAAAGCATGTACACCTGCATCTGTACGAGAAGAACCTGTAAGTTCAATCTTTTCTCTGTAGTAAGTATGCAAGGCTTTTTCTACTTCTGCTTGTATTGTATTGGCGTTTTGCTGTATTTGAAAACCAGCATATGCAGTTCCTTTATAAGAAACTTCTATAAAATACCTTGGCATTTAGCTTGTTTGATGGTTACTATTTATAATGAAAGGTTAATTCCCAATCATTGCTTTAAATCTATTGATGTAATATGCTTCGTGCAACTGGGATTGTAGGTTTACAAAATCTTGTGTATCGATTGTATATGGATATGCTTCATCAAAAAAGCTGTATTTACCTTTGTCATTTAAAAATAACAAGGATAGATTTTTTACTTGCTCCACAGAAAAACACTTTGTTTTAAAAAATTTATTTGCTACCAATATCATATCAGCATCTGTAATTTCTGCAGCCATTTTTTTTCTTAGTTTTTTAAACTCTTCTTCTGTTGCTCCTACCTTACAATCTGAATTAAAAGGCACTATTGGCTTATCTTTATTTATATATGTTGCCGTCTCTTCTTTTTGTACAACCTTAGGTGCACTTAGTTCTGTATTTACCGTATCAATAAGTTTTTTTTCTTCTACTTTAGGAGTTTCTAAAACCTTTTTTTCTTCTGTTTTTTTTTCTTCAACTTTTGATGCTTCTATTATTTTGGGTTCCACTTTTTGCACTACACTTGTATCGGGCAGTGTTTTTTCTTCTTTTTTTTGCGTATTTTCAGCAGCTGGATTTACATTAGGATTTTGCAATTCAATGTCTAAAAATTTGCTCTCTTTTTCTACTACTTCTTTTGGTGCTTCATTTAAATCTAGTTTAACTTTTTTTAATAGAGCTAAACTTTCATTTTTTGCTTTTCTAGGAAAATTTATTTTAAGCTCTTTGGGTATTTCTACATTTACCGTATCATTATCTGATATATTGTGTGAAACATATTTAGCAATGTAACATTTTGGAGTAAAGCTACTTGCTACTTTTTCTATATGTATTCTTTGTGCTTTTATAGCTACATCTGGGGCTATTTCTTTTACAGTTTCTTCAACAACTTCTTCTTGCTTTGGTTTAATTTCTACAGGCTTTGGGGCTTCTTTACCTGAAATAGCTGCAGCAAAGGCATCATCGTTTTCAACAACTAATTTTTCTTTTATGGCTTTCGAAGCTGCTGCCATTGTAATTTCTAATGTTTGTAGATTAAACAGCCCCCAACCTTTATCTCCAAAATTTTTAATATAATACCCAGCATCATTATTTTCAATATTAAAGGAAAAATTTTGCTGTGGAAATTGGTCTTTAGGAAACCCAACAACAATATTGTGGTTACCATTGGTTAGTTTTGGAATAATAACATAACCAGCGCCTGAAGAGCTGATAAGTTTGTCATTTATTTTTATATAAAATGTTTGCTTATTATCTGTTTGTAGGTATACAAAATAATTTAGCTGTGCATTTGTAATTATACTAAATGCAAAAAACAAAGTGAAACAAAAATATTTCCTCATGTGCAGAATTTTATTATTAGTTGCTTAAATCTGTTTTGGCAATTAAAAAATTTAAAAGTTTTTAAAACAAAA
>JANXOQ010000014.1 GCA_025357775.1 Ferruginibacter sp.
CATTTGGTGCAGCAGCTGTACTGTATTGTCCACTCAAATAAAACAACATTGCAGGGCTTTTGGTAATTGCTTTAATTAAAAGCTTAAAATTGCCAAGGCAATTTGTTCTTAATAATTGCATGTAATCGTTAGAAATTGTACCGGTATTGAGTACTAAATTTCTAAGTACTTCGTGATCTATAGGTATAAAATGATACCAAAAAAGTGTCATTTTTTCTCTTATAGAAGTATTATCATTTAAGCACAAGCCCCAATTCCAATATTGCAAACCGAGGCATCTATAATAATCCACCAAACTATCATTGTTATTTGGTAAGTAAGGTAAACTTTTATTTGTCCAATTTCCGCCAAGCGTAACGCCTGTGCTATCTGTTACTGCATTTTGATACCAATTTATTGGTGTAGGAGTTGGTAATACTGGATTGGAAAAAGATAAAAGGCTATTTACAGCAGAAGAAACATTCAAAGACAATAATCCATCTACATCTCCCTTTTTTATTCCAAAACTTGTGCGCTTTAGCAAATGAGAAACTTCTGATATTGTCCATGCACCCGCATATTGTGTAAGCCCACTGGTAACATTGCCAATACGTGCACCAAAACTTCCATTCATATCTGGTAATGCCATTTGATTGCTATGATGCCTTGCATTAAGCTCTTTTCTAGCATACTTATCAAATAATGGGTCATTTTGATTTTGCTCTTTTTCTACAATTTCATTATTAATATTTGTAGCATTATCTGTTTTATTTTTAGCACCTATTAATGATTTAAGAAAATCTTTGCGCTGTAATTTAATATCTCCCATAACCAAAATTGTTTAAAATTAAATATATGACTATTATTTGATAAGGTTATTTTAAAATAATAAATTTTTGTTTCACTGTAAAACTTAACATTGAAATTAATTTTATAATAATCAAAAAAAGTAAAGCAGAATTGCCTAAAAATTTTCTACGATTCATAATATTTAAATTTGTAAGGTCAATATTTATTTACATTAATTGAAACTCTGCTAACTGTAAAAATGATGTAAGCACAGCAGTAAGCCTTGCTGTTACAATATTTTTGTAGCCAATGTCGGTTTGGTTATTATTGTAATTATTCCAAGCATTTGTCCAATAATAATTTGATGTTTGCCCGCTCAATAAGTTTTGTATTTTGGTTTCTGTTTTAAACGT
>JANXOQ010000052.1 GCA_025357775.1 Ferruginibacter sp.
GAGCAACAAAAACCGTCTTTCCACTTTATATCTCCCAAGTAATCCAAGCATCTTTCTTTGCTATCAAATTGCTTTACAAACTCTATAATGTTAGTACCTTTAAACATATACTGCTATTTATTTTAGCAAATGTATTGTAAATGCTAATATAATTAGCTTTTATTATGGGGTAAACAAGTGCCTACTTCAAAATTTCGAACTAAATAGAATATAATAAAACAATGCTAAAATCGTAAAAAAGGTATAAATCAAAATCCTTAATTACAGATTTCATACAAAACGATGCATAAATCGCAGTTGTATTAAATTTATTTTGAAAACCTCTTTTCCATAGAAATGAACGTAAGTTTTTATATTTAACTAAAAAGCATTCCATCTCCCATATTTGCTATAGGTGTTTTGCCTAAGTGTTTATAGGCTTTTTCGGTAGCTTCTCTGCCTCTTGCGGTGCGCATTATAAAACCTTCTTTTATTAAAAAAGGTTCGTATACTTCCTCTAATGTGCCAGGCTCTTCTCCAACAGCGGTTGCTATAGTTGTAATACCAACAGGACCACCCTTAAACTTATCTATTATTGTGCTTAAAATTCTATTGTCCATTTCATCAAGCCCAAAAGCATCTACATTTAAAGCATTCAATGCATGTTCCGTAATAACCATATCTATAACGCCATTGCCTAGCACTTGTGCAAAGTCTCTCACTCTGCGCAATAGTCCATTGGCAATACGGGGAGTGCCACGGCTTCTGCCTGCTATTTCCTGTGCAGCATCACTTGTCATTTTTGTATTTAAAATGCCTGAGCTTCTTAGCAAAATTTTTTTTAATGTAGCGGTATCATAATACTCAAGCCTACTTTTTATACCAAAACGAGAGAGCAAAGGTGCCGTTAGTAGACCACTACGAGTAGTTGCTCCAATTAAAGTAAATGGATTAATATCTATTTGTATACTTCTTGCTGCTGGTCCACTATCTATCATAATATCTATGCGATAATCTTCCATGGCTGCATATAAATATTCTTCCACTACATTGCTCAATCGGTGTATTTCATCTATAAACAATACATCGTTTGGCTCAAGATTAGTGAGTAAACCAGCAAGGTCGCCCGGTTTTTCAATAACGGGGCCACTAGTTTCTTTTATGTTTACATTTAATTCACTTGCTACAATTCTGCTCAGTGTTGTTTTCCCCAAGCCTGGCGGGCCATGAAATAAAATATGGTCTAGTGCTTCACCTCTTAGTTTTGCTGCTTTTATAAATATGCGTAGGTTTTCTATGGTTTGTGGCTGTCCTGCAAAGTCTGCTATCTCGCTTGGGCGAATATTATTTTCAAATTCTTTTTCAGCAGCAGACTGTTTTGTAGCATCTGTGTTTAAATTAGGGTTAGCCATACTGTAAAATTAATGAAATAAAGTACAAAGACATTTTCAAATAATAAAATAATATTAGATGTAGATGGATCTGATTTATAATTCAATATTATGTTTTAGAAGAATGTAAAATCATTTTGTTTTATTTTAAAAGTTGATATTGTATATTGACCTGTGTAGCTTATTTTTGTGGCACAAATAATACCTATGCAATTTTTTTTCTTAAAAATAGTAGAGAACGGCACAATGAACTATTTACCAATTATTTTGCAAATGATTTTTGCTATTGGGTTTGTAGCTACCATGATAATCGCATCTAGCAGGTTTGGTCCTAAGAGAGAAACAGCAGATAAACTTCAAAACTTTGAAAGCGGAATAGAAATACAAGGAAATGCCCGCCAGCCAATGGCTATCAAGTATTTTTTAATAGCCATTTTATTTGTATTGTTTGATGTGGAAGTAATCTTTTTTTACCCTTACGCCGTAAATTTTAGAGATTTTGCTACAGACCCTGCAATGGGATGGCACACATTTTTAGCAGTATTGCTTTTTGTAGGTTGCTTTTTAGCTGGGTTTATATACATATTTAAAAAGGGAGCTATGAAGTGGGAGGAGTAAGTGAATGGTTGAATGGTTATTAAATTTGAGTCTTAATTTATCTTAAATCTTTTGAAATCGAAAAGCAGTTTCTTTAAATTAAGATTTGATAACAATTAAACAATTTATCAATCAAACGCTTTTTTAAAGAAATATAAAAATAAATAATTTATAATGTCACGTCCCGTACAATACAACAATACTGTAAAATTTGCTGGCATTCCTGAAGGCTACATGGGGGATGGTTTTATGGCTACAAACTTTGAAAAGGTAGTAGGGCTTGCCCGTAAAAATTCTATTTGGCCTTTGCCGTTTGCTACAAGTTGCTGCGGTATTGAGTTTATGGCCACGGCTGCAAGTCATTACGACATTGCAAGGTTTGGTAGTGAGCGTATGAGTTTTAGCCCAAGGCAATGCGATTTATTGATGGTAATGGGTACTATCTCTAAAAAAATGGGACCAATATTGAAACAAGTTTATTTACAAATGGCAGAACCTCGTTGGGTTATAGCTGTAGGAGCTTGTGCAAGCAGTGGAGGTATTTTTGATACATATTCTGTAATGCAAGGCATAGACCAAGTAATACCTGTGGATGTATATGTGCCTGGTTGTCCACCAAGGCCAGAAGCTATACTAGATGGCTTTATGAAAATACAAGAACTGGTGCACAACGAAAGTTTGAGAAGAAGACAGAGTGATCATTATAAAGAATTACTAAACAGTTACGGAATACAATAATGAGTTTAACCAACGAAATAATACAGCAAAAGTTAACAGAAAAATTTGGTGAGCAACTGAGCCATTGGGAGCAGACTTATGGTATGCTTACTTTTATAGCTGAGAAAGATATTAATGTAAAAGTGCTTCAGTTTTTATTTGATGATGAAGAATTGAAATTTAGATTTTTAACAGATTTGCAAGCGGTGCATTATCCTGATAATAAAGGAGCAGAACTTGCTGTAGTGTATCATTTGCATAACTTGGTTGATAATGTAAGAATCCGTTTTAAGGTATTTACCGATATTGCAAAACCAGATGTATTTACAGCCACATCTTTATATGCATCAGCCAATTTTATGGAGAGAGAAACATATGATTTTTATGGAATAAATTTTGTAGGTCATCCAAATTTGATAAGAATATTGAATGTAGATGAAATGGATTATTTTCCTTTGAGAAAAGAATTTCCATTGGAAGATCAAACAAGGGTTGATAAAGATGATGATATGTTTGGGAGGTAGAAATTTCTCACAAAGAAACAAAGGAAACCAAGTACACAACGATACCCTTTGTTTCTTAGTAAACTTAGCGTCGTTGTGTGAAACAAAAAATATGACAAGTGAACACATACTTTTACCCGAAGGAAGTCTAGAAAAACAAACCACTACACTTAACCTTGGCCCTACACACCCTGCTACGCATGGGGTTTTTCAAAATATTTTGGAAATGGATGGGGAACGAATAATGAAAGCTACTTCTACGGTAGGTTATATTCACAGGGCATTTGAAAAAATTGCTGAACGCAGAGCATTGTATCAAATAACGCCGCTTACAGATAGATTAAATTATTGTTCATCTCCTATAAACAATATGGGATGGCATATTACTTGCGAAAAATTGCTTGCTGTACAAACTCCCAAAAGAGTAGATTATTTACGCATCATTATTATGGAGCTTGCTCGTATAAGTGATCATCTTATTTGTAGCTCTATAATGGGTGTAGATACTGGAGCATTTACAGGTTTTTTGTATGTAATGCAATACCGAGAAATGATTTATGAAATTTACGAAGAAGTATGTGGCAGTAGGCTTACAACAAATATGGGGCGTATTGGAGGTTTTGAAAGAAATTTTACCAACAAAGCGTTTCAAAAATTAGAGCAATTTTTAGCAGAATATCCGAAAACGTTGAAAGAGTTTGAAAATTTGCTTACCCGAAATAGAATTTTTATGGAACGCACTATTGGTTGTGGGCCAATATCCGCCGAGCGTGCATTAAATTATGGTTTTACAGGACCAAACCTTCGTGCTGCGGGTGTAGACTATGATATTCGTGTGCATACACCTTACAGCAGCTATGAAGATTTTGATTTTAAAGTGCCCGTTGGTACCACAGGCGATAGCTACGATCGTTTTTTGGTGCGCAATCAAGAAATGTGGCAAAGCATAGAAATTATAAAACAAGCTTATCAAAAAGTACAAGGCTTTAAAGGTGCAGAATCAGAAGTGTATCATGCTGATGTGCCTGCATATTATTTGCCTGAGAAAAAAGATGTGTACACTAAAATGGAAGCATTGATTTACCATTTTAAAATAATAATGGGCGAAACAGAAATGCCAGTTGGTGAAGTTTATTCATCAGTAGAAGGTGGAAATGGAGAGCTGGGTTTTTATTTAATAAGCGATGGTGGGCGCACACCTTACCGTTTGCATTTTAGAAGGCCATCATTTATTTATTACCAAGCCTACCCTGAAATGATAAAAGATAGCATGCTTAGTGATGCAATAATAACAATGAGTAGTTTGAATTTGATAGCGGGGGAATTGGACGCTTAGTTTTAATTAATAATGAATAATTGAAAATTAATAATTATTAATTTTTTCAAAGGCTCCCTTGCTTTTATAATGAAGCTTTAAAATAATTAAAAAAAGAAATGAGCATTAAATTTTCAGACGAAAAAATAAATGAGGTAACAAAAATAATTTCTCGTTACCCCGAAGGCAAACAAAAAAGTGCTTTGCTACCTGTATTGCATTTGGCGCAAGATACTTTTGATGGTTGGCTAGATGTGCCTGTGATGGATTATGTGGCATCGTTGTTAAATATTGAGCCTATTGAAGTATATGAAGTAGCAAGTTTTTATAGCATGTATAATCTAAAACCTGTAGGCAAATATGTTTTTGAAGTATGCCACACAGGGCCATGCATGATAAGTGGTAGTGACGATATTACGGATTATATAAAACAAAAATTAAACATTGCGGTAGGCGAAACAACTGCAGATAAAATGTTTACTTTAAAAACCGTGGAATGCCTCGGTGCATGCGGCTATGCGCCTATGATGCAATTGGGGCAAAATTATAGAGAGCATTTAACGAAAGAAAAAGTAGATGCGATTATTGAGGAGTGTAGGAATGTGACAGCGAGGAATAATTAAAATAAATACAGAAAAAGTTTTTTACATTGATTATAGAACAAAAACGAAAAGTAGGATTTTTATGACTCAAAAGCTACTAAATATTGTTGATTACAAAATTTTAGACAACTATTCTATTTGGCTAAAATATGAAGATGGAGTAAACGGTACAATAGATTTAAATGAGTACCTTAAATATCCTGTTTTTGCACCTATAAAAAATGTAGATTTTTTTAAACAACTAAAAATAGAAGACGGCAGAAATGTGTTTTGGAATGACGGGCTAGATTTATGCCCTGATGCATTATATATTAAAATAACAGGAATCAATCCTTATGCCCGAGATTAGTAGATTTTATGGAATAATAATATGTATGTATTGGAATGACCATGCACCACCACATTTTCATGCAAAGTATAATGGTGAGGAAGTGTTATTGCTTATTGATACTTGGGAAATTTATTCAGGTTATATACCAAAAAGAGCTTTAAAATTAGTTATCGAATGGGCTGAATTACATAAAGATGAAATCGTTAAAGATTGGGAAGACGCAACGAATGGCAAGCAACTTACTAAGATAGAACCTTTAAATTAACAATGGAAGTAATAAAAAATAAGAATACAAAAAAGGAATTTACATGCAAGCAATAACACCATACCTAAACTTTTACGGCAATGGTGCCGAAGCATTGGCATTTTATGCAAAAGCTTTTGATGGTAAAATTGTGCATTCGCAAATATTTGGTGAGAGTGGAATGCCAATAGCAGAGGAAGCAAAAGATAGAATAATGCATGCATTGTTTGAAGCAGATAAATTGCAATTTATGATAAGCGATTGCCAACCTGGGAAAGAAGTTACTAGCGGCAACCAAGTACATTTGTCTTTAAATTTTGATAGCTTAGAATTGATAAATAAAACTTTTACAAATTTGAGTGAGGGTGGAAGTGTAACAATGGAATTACAAGATACTTTTTGGGGAGCAAGGTTTGGAATGTTGGTAGATAAGTTTGGAATAAGTTGGATGTTTAATTTTGATTATCCGAAAGAAGAGAAGTAAATAACTGGTTTTTATGTTACATAATAAAAGCTAAATAGATAATTGAAGATGAAATGTGCGACGCCACCGAAGTTGAATAATGAACAAATGCTGATTAACAAAAAATATTGTCGGAAAAACAATTTATATAACATAATCATTCTCCCTTTTGGGGAGTTAAAGGGGCTTATGAAAAAAAAATTATTATTAGCAAAACAACATGTACCTGGCATACGCACCTACGAAGTGTACAGACGTGAAGGCGGATACGCAAGTGTAGAGAAAGCATTAAAAATGCAACCTGCAGATATTGTAGAAGAAGTAAAGAAAAGTGGTGTACGTGGCAGAGGCGGTGCAGGTTTCCCAGCTGGGATGAAATGGAGTTTTATTGCAAAACCCGAAGGTGTGCCAAGGCATTTGGTAGTAAATGCAGATGAAAGTGAACCTGGTACTTTTAAAGATAGATACTTAATGGAATTCCTTCCGCATCTTTTGATTGAAGGAATGATTGTTTCATCTTTTGCTCTCGGCAGTAATGTGAGCTACATATATATACGTGGCGAATATGCTTGGATAACAAATATTTTGGAACATGCTATTGACGAAGCAAAAGCAAATGGCTGGCTCGGAAAAAATATACAAGGCAGCGGATTTGATTGTGAAATTTATGTGCAACGTGGTGCTGGTGCATACATCTGCGGAGAAGAAACGGCGTTGCTTGAAAGCCTCGAAGGACGTAGAGGAAACCCAAGAATCAAACCTCCATTCCCGGCTGTGAAAGGTGTGTGGGGCAGGCCAACAGTTGTAAACAACGTGGAGACTATTGCTGCTGTTGTACCAATCATAAATGAAGGTGGCGACGAATATGCAAAAATAGGTATTGGAAAAAGTACTGGTACAAAATTAATTAGTGCATGTGGTAATATTAATAAGCCTGGTATTTATGAAATAGACATGACTATTTCTGTAGAAGAATTTATTTATAGTGATGAATATTGTGGTGGTATTGCTAATGGAAAAAAATTGAAAGCATGTATTCCCGGTGGTTCAAGTGTACCTATTTTGCCTGCAAATTTATTGCTTACTACTGCTAAAGGCGAAAAGCGTTTGATGAATTATGAAAGTTTGAGTGATGGTGGTTTTGCTAGTGGAAGTATGATGGGTAGTGGCGGTTTTATTGTGTTAGATGAAGACCAATGTATTGTTAGAAACACTTACACGCTTGCTCGTTTTTACCGCCACGAAAGTTGTGGCCAATGCAGCCCTTGCAGAGAAGGTACAGGCTGGATGGAGAAAATTTTGAAAAAAATTGAAACAGGTAAAGG
>JANXOQ010000072.1 GCA_025357775.1 Ferruginibacter sp.
GTAAGCGGTGTAACTACTGTAGGTATTGGGGGAGGAAGTGTTACAACCACTGTTGTGGTAGCAGATGTAGTGCTAACCCCTAAAGTGGCGGTAACTGTATAAATATAATTTCCCGGTACATTAGAAGCAATTATGGGAGGAGGATTTTGTAAATTAGAAGTATAGCCAGAACCAGCGGGACCTACCCAGCTGTAATTATATCCTGCAGGTCCTGTTGCAGTAATATTAAAAGGTACACCTGGGCAAACAGGACCGTTATTATTAGCAACTGCACTGCAAGTAGGGCCTGGATTGGTTGCACCTGTACCGCCAGTTTGAGTGATGGTAAATGTACCTGCACTTCCATTAAAGTTAGTTACCAATAATACATACCATTGGCCAACTATTGCATTAGGAATTGTAAATGTTTCTGTGGCAGCTGCTGAATAACTGCATTGTATTGTGGAATTAGGATCTGCTGCAATAGCATTGCAACCAGCTGTTTGACCAGTAAATGGACCCCAAAGTGCGTAATCAATATCTATACCTGCACCAGCTGAATTTGTTTGGCTTATTGTATAAGTAATACTGCCAGCAGTTTGTATTTGAAAATAATAAAATGTTGGGTTTGGGGTAGTAACCAAGCAACCAATTATACCTAAACTAGGTTGTCCTATAACCGATGTAGGTACATTGTTTGAGCAAAGTCCTTGATTAGCTGTATTACATATTTCCCCAGGCCCTGGTGTAGATACACATAGGTTAAAACTAGCATCGCCTCCATTGGCTAATTCTGTTTGCACTCTAATAAAATAAGTAGCACCTATAGTTAAACCAGTAAGATTTGTTAAATTAGGGTCGAAAGTAGTACAACTAAGCTGTATCAAAGCCCCACAATTGCCAGAATAAACTGTAGTTAGCATATTTGTTGTTGTACCATTAACATTAGATAAGCTTATGCGATGGTTTGGTGAAAGTGCTACAAAAGAATACCAAATATCATCATCCCATCCATTAGCAGGGCTACAAGTAGGTGTAGGATTTGTGGTAGATTGGGTAGCACCAGCTGTACTTCCAGCAGTAACTAAAGCACATTGATTGGCATTGGGAATAGTATTAAATGGATTTACTGGTAATAAAATAGCTCCTGCACATTCATCATTTAAAGGGGGTGGTGGTGGGGTACCAATACAAAAATTAAAATTTGTTTCTTGCGCTGCAGTAGCAGTGGTAGTATATACTCTTACATAATATATTTGACCAATAACTAAAGTTGATACATTATAAATATTAGTGCTATTACAATTCACTTCTGTTAAAGCGTTACATAATCCACTATAGATTACTGATGTTAAACCAGTTGTTGTGCCTGTTATGTTTAAAAAACTAAATCTATGGTTGGTACTTGTTGCTGTAAATTTGAACCACACATCATCATCAGCACCACCTGTAGCACAACTAGGTGTAGGTACAGCAATGGTTGCCGTAGCGCTTGTAGTAGTACCAGCAGTAACTGTACCACAAAAATAATCAGGGTTAGTAAAAGCAATAATAGCGTTTGCACACTCATTATTACTTGGTGGTGGTGGCGGTGTGCCTACGCATACATTAAAATTACCAGTTATACCTACAGTTTCTGTCCAGGTCATTACTCTTACATAATAAGTGGAACCCACAATAAGCCCATTAAGGTTAAATGTATTTGGGTCTGGGTCTTGGCAAGCTAATTGCACCAAAGTACCACATGTACCTGAGTAAACTGATGTAACCATATCACTTGTTCCGCTGCTTGCAGTTGTAGTTATTGTTACTCTATGGGCAGTATTTGTAGCTACAAAACTATACCATACGTCATCATTCCAACCATTAGTAGCAGCACAAGTAGGAGTGGGTAATGTGCTAGATAGTGTGGCACTTATTGTAGTACCAGCAGTTACAATTCCACATAAAAAATTAGGATTTACTGTAAGTGCAGTTGCATTAGCGCATTCATCATTTACAGGTGGTGGCGGTGGTGTACCAATGCATATATTAAAAGAAGCACTTGCTATACCAGTTACATTTGTAAAAACCCTTACATAATAAGTATTGCCACTTGTAAGCCCCCCCTGATCAAGTGTATTTCCATTTACACAACCTAATTGGCTAAGTGATGTGCATGTACCACTATACAAAGTGATGTTCATGGCAGTGCTAGAGCCAACCACATTTAATAAAGTTACTCTATGTATTGCACCAGTAGCTACAAAACTATACCATACATCATCATTCCAAGCATTGGTAATAGCGCAGCTGGGTATTGGTGTAGTGGTTGATAATGTAGCATTATTTGAAGTACCAGCGGAAACAATACCGCATAATAGGTTTGCATTTACAGCAATACTTTGTGCGTTTAAACACTCATCATTAGCAGGTGGAATATTTGCAGTTACACAAATGCCAAATGTACCAACCTCACCACCCCAGCCCCAAAAACGAATATATACAGTTGTACCAGCTGTTTGAGTTACTGTTATTTTTGGCATACTTGGGTTTGTACTTCCAGCATCAGCACACGCAATTTCTGATAGTGTAAGCGTAGGACAATTACCAGTAGCGGTATAAATAGTCATACCTCCATCTGTAAGCCCAAAGTTTTTTGTATCTATTGTAAGTTGTGTAGCTCCTGCTGGCACGGTGGCTTTAAACCACACATCGGCATCAGTAAAATTTGCACAACTAGGGTTTGGTATACCTACTCCATTAGAGTTGCTAGCATCTACATTACTAAAAGTCTGAAAATTACAAGCTGCTGTTGGTACCAAGGTAATTGCACTTATTGCAGCGCCATTGCAAGGTTCATCATTTATAGGCACTTGGGCAAAGGATTGAAATACTGTAGTGAAAAATATAATTACAAGCAATAGCTGTTTTTGAATTTTTTTGTAAATCAAAAACTTATTTTGAGAAGTATTAAAATTATGCATGGTTAGTTTTTATAATTATTTATTAGAAAACTTATACTTTTAAAAAGAAAGGGTAAGTGAATTTAATTTTTAACTTTTATGTTAATATTTATTATTTCAAAGTTTGTTTTTTTATTTTTCCAAAATCAAAACGCAGCCCTATTTCATGTGCACCTGAGTTACCATCAAATTCAGTAGCTGGAGATTTAAATGCATCGTAGCTATATGAAATATTTACTCTATCTTTTAATTTAAAGCCTAATTGCAAACTGTACAGTTGTCTAAACTTAGCTATAACGGCTAACCATAATATTTCTTGATAATCTAACTTAACACCTAATTCAAACTCCGCTGGTGCATTTTGAATAACTCTTAAAAGCGCATTGGGTATAAGTATAATATCATCGCCAGCATTATATTTATAATTCGCCAAAAAATTAAAATGCCGATATAATCTACCAGATACATTAGCATTGGGTACATAATTTAGCTGTAGTTTACTTTGTATAAGTTGGCTTACAGCAGCTCCTACAGTTAATTTATCATTTTTTGTATAATAAATACCAAATCCTGCATCAAATCCAAATTTTGAATCAGCACTACCAAGTACAGGGTCGTTGCCTAATGCTTCTGTAAGTTTATTTCTATCAATTGCATATTGAAAACCTCTTAGCTCAATACCCATTGCAAACTTTTGCTTTTCATCTTTTGATATTATGTGATAAGAATATGCTAATTGAACGCCAGTTCTACTTGTAGGACCGGTTTCATCTTTATACATATAGCCTGCAATACCAGCTTTAAGCTTTGGCAAACTAATATCAGTATATACCATTAAAGTTTTTGGATTGCCAGGAAAAGTTGTCCATTGATTGCGGTAAGAAACCCCTATAGTACTTTTATCGGTAATGCCAGCAGCAGCTGGGTTAAGCATAGAGTTATGCTGTAAATACTGACTCATAAAATGTAGCTGTTGTGCATTTGCAGCAACGAAACCCACACATAATAATAATGCAAGTATATATTTTCTCATTATTTAACTTTTTGTATATAGAACTAAAGTTATAAAAAAATGTTAATTAAAATTAACATTTTAAAAAATTAATAATTTATTCTATATAAATGTCATTACTTCTACATTACGAAGGTTCGCAAGTTTGTACAATACTTCATCTACTCTTTCTACGGGTATTCCAACTTTAATTGTAGTAAATAATTGATTTTCTTGAGAAATTATATTGCATAAATATTGTTTGAGAATTACTAAGACCTCATTCATTTGTGTATAATCAAACTGCAAATTATATTTTCTTAAAATTGGCTTTCTTACTATAGGTACAACTTGTAGTGCCATAGTAGCTGCAGTTTTGTAGGCGTTTATTAAACCTGGCACACCTAACAATGTACCACCGAAGTATCTCACTACAATAATTATAACATCAGTAATTTCTTTGCTATCTATTTGCCCAAGTATTGGTTTGCCAGCGCTACCCGCTGGTTCTCCATCATCCATACTCCTAAAATTATTGCCGTCTGTACCTATTCTATAAGCCAAACAAAAATGTGCAGCTTTTGGATGTTCTTTTTTTAATTTTTGTAAAATTTGTTTAAATTCTTTTGCATCTGTAAGCGGAAATGAATATGCCAAAAATTTACTTCCTTTATCTTTAAACTCTGCTACACCCTCTTGCTCAATTGTACTATAAAAACTCATTGTTGTTTTGTTTATAAATTTTTATACTGTCGCTAAAAATAGTTTTGGTGTGTAAAAGCACTTCGTTTTTTAATTTTGGTGAAGATATACCAGTTTTTAAAACCAAAGTTTCATTTGTAATTACAAAGCCTTCGTCCCATAAATTTGCCTCTACAAAGTGTTGAATGGTTTTGGCACCACCTTCTATTATTACAGAGCTTAAATGCAGCTTGTTTAAACATTCTACCACTCCATTTACAATGCTTGTTTGCATTTCTACTTTATAAAAAACATTGCTACCAACCACTTCGTTTTTTTTTCTATTAATGATAATGGTTTTAGCTTCATCATTAAAAATTTTAAAACTATTGTCTAAGCTTAATATTTCATCAATTACAATCCTTACGGGGTTTTTGCCTTTCCACAATCTTGTTGTTAAAGATGGATTATCATACAAAATGGTATTTTTTCCAACCAAAATAGCAGCACACTCACTTCTTAATTTGTGAGCAATTTTATTAGTATAATCGTTGCTTATTTTTATTGGGCTACTATTTTTATTTGCAATGAAACCGTCCTTTGTTTGCGCCCATTTCAAAATAATATAAGGTCTTTTCTTTTCATGAAAAACGAAAAAATGTTTATTAATATTTCTACATTCATATTCTAAAATGTCTTGCTCTACTTTTACACCTGCTTTCAGCAATGTTTCAATACCAACTCCATTTACTTTTTCAAAACTATCGCTACAACCTATTACAACATGTGGTATTTTGTATTGCAAAATAAACTCTACGCAAGGGGGCGTTTTACCATAATGGGCACAGGGCTCTAAGGATACATATAAAGTACTTTTTTCAATTTTCCATTTATTATTTTCACATACACTATTTATACAATTTACTTCAGCATGTGCTTCTCCATATATTTGGTGATAGCCCTCCCCTATTATTACATCTTTGTATACAAGTACAGCACCTACGAGTGGGTTAGGTGCCACACTACCTGCACCTAATTGTGCAAGGATAAGGCAGCGTTGCATATATAAAAAGTGTTTTTCCACTCTTCAAAAATAAGCAACAAAATATAAACTAAATTTGCTCTGATGATTATAAAAGAAATACACGCAAAATATATACAAACTTTAAAGCAAATTTATGGTGATGGGGAAGCTTCGAAAATGACTGAAATGATTTTTGAATATATTGCTAAGATTAGCAAAAAAGATATAGTTACACTTCCCAAAGAAATAATAAATAAAAGCATTGTACAGCAACTAAATGATGCATTGGATAAATTATTACAACATTATCCTATACAATATTTAATAGGAACAGCTTGGTTTTACAATTTACCATTTATAGTAACTAAAGCAGTACTAATACCAAGACCTGAAACTGAAGAATTAGTTTATGAAGCAATCTTATTTTTAAAAACAAATATTGGTAAAAAAGTTT
>JANXOQ010000078.1 GCA_025357775.1 Ferruginibacter sp.
CTTTAAATGCTTTCTTTTCCAGATAAGAAAATACCATTCGGTAGCCAAATATATTAAACAGCAACACAAATAATATTAATATGGAAAATACTTTTTTCAAATCAATACGAAAATAACTTGTTTTAGCATTTTTTGCTAATATTTTTTTAAATATATAAGCAAATTATTTGGAGCATTTATATCAAACTATTTAATAAACAATGCATCAATTGTTAAGCTATTATCTACCAATTGCGATGCATAAGCATTTTCAGTTACCCCATAAGTTGTTACTAGGGTTAAAAAAACAGATTTCTTAGTTTTGGTTTGTGTGGTAAAACTGCCAATTTTATTGCGAAGATTATCTGCATATTTTTTATCTATAGTAAATGAATTTATTGAAAACTTCATTTCGCAAATATTTATTACTTGGTCATTTCTGTCTATCAATAAGTCTATTTGTGCGTCTTTGTTGCGCCAGCTTGCAGCATTACTCATAATACCTGCTATACCTAACTCTTTTTTTATTTGTGATAAATGAGTGGTACATACTTGCTCAAATGCATAACCACTCCATGCTCTGTATTGTGGTGTTTTACTTATTATTGCCCAATAATTATCTTTTGTAATATCTTTATTGAAAATAAAATTGAAATAAAATAATGTGTAAAAATCAATTAATTGATAAACAGCATCTCTTTCTTTTTTATCGAAGGGAATATATTTTCTTATAAAACCACATTCTTCTAGCTCTCTTAATATTTTGCTTATTCCTCCACCATTAGGTAGTTTTGCTATTTTTAATATTTCTTCCCTTGTTAATCCTTTTGTTTTTTTACTAATTGCTTTTACAAGCGTAATATAATTTTCAGGAAACTTAAATAATGATGCATATAAATTTTCAAATTCATTTTTAAGTATTCCATTTTCTTTAAAAAATAAATCATCAATATTTTGTGTAGCGCTTTTACCTCGCTTTATCGCATTCAAGTAAAATGGTACTCCGCCCATAGCCATGTAAGCCTCTATTATTTGATAGTGACTCCATCGTATATTTTTTGCTTGCAAAAATAATTCTGTTTCTTGTAATGTAAACGGGTGTAACTTTATTTTTTGTGTTACCCTATTGTGTAAGCCACCTGTACTTTTTATAATCTTATTTATAATCCAAGATGCGGCCGAGCCGCACACAATTAATTTTATATCTTTTCTTGCAGATGCCCAATGGTTCCAAAAATGCTCAAATGAACTTAAAAAATCTGATTTATGGGTATCAAACCAAGGTAGTTCATCAATAAATATTAATTTCTGTTTTGCTTTTACTTTTTCAAGATACTTAATGAGTAATTGAAATGCTTCATGCCAATTTGTTGGAGTATCTATTTTTTTAGTTGGAGTATATTTTTTAAAAACAGTTACAAAGTTTTGTAATTGCTGTTCTGTTGTGGCATTTGACTTTCCAGTAATATAAAAGTGAAAGTTGTTATTAAATGTTTCCCTAATTAAGAATGTTTTACCTACTCGTCGCCTTCCATACACTACTATAAATTCTGACGCTGATGACGTAGTGTATTCTTTAAGACAATCTATTTCATAAAACCTACCAATAAGTTCACTCATAACAAGTATTTTAATGCTGTAAATATATTAAAATTACTTGTAAATACTAGTTTTATAATAATTATTAGTCGCTGTAAGTGGTAAATAATATATACTTACAGCGACTAATAAATAATTTTTGCTTTTATGAAATATTAATTTTAGTTGTATTTTTAATAAATTATTACTCGCTGTAAGTAGTTAAATAAATATAGTTACAGCGAGTAATAATTTTTTCTATTTTACCACATAGGTCTTCTTATATTTCCCCACACCAGTAATGGCAAGACTTTTCCAGCCACTTGGCAAAGTGGACTTTATTTGTTGTAAACCTGTAGGTGTAATATCTAAACCACCAAAACCCATAAGTATGGCTTGTATAATACCACCAGCACCAGTAGCAAAATATGGATTAGTACCGCCTTTAGTTTCTGCTATAACTCTAAATGGTGGATTCAAATTTGGACGATATGCATCTTTAAACCAATAGTCTGCTTTTTGTGCATCTCCTAATCTTGAGTATAATAATGCAAAGATAGCTTGTGTCATAGCAGGTGTTCCTTCATTAGGAATTTTAGTGCTGTAAAAATCTAAATCTTTTTTTATTTGTGCAGCGTCAGTAATTTGCTTTAACGGGTACGCTAACAAATTTACATCAGCTTGTTTTATTCCCTCGCCTTTGTAGGCATCATGCTCGGCAGTTACACCATTTGCCATTTTTGTAAATGGGATATTATTGGCTACCAATTCCCAATCAGGGTTTTTTGTAAAGCCTAAAATTTGTGCAGCCATATTTGCGTACTGTAAATTTGTTTTTGCAGCTGCATTTGTAAAGGCATTATTGTTTACATTCTCAGCCCACTCATCAGCAGCTACAACATTTTTTATTTCAAATTTATTTACACCATTTCTTTCAACCCTACTTGCCCAAAAATTTGCCGTTTCTTTTAGTATTGGCCAGCCTTTTTCTTTAAGCCATTCTTTATCTTGTGTTACACAATAATAATTCCATGCAGCTATGCCTACACAAGCAGTAATGTGTTGTTCAAAAGGCCCACTCAATGCCCACACAGGTGTTTCTTCTACGCCTGTCTCTGCACTCTCCCAAGGAAATTTTGCACCTTTGTACCCAACACTAAATGCATTTCTTTTTGCAGCCTCCAATCTCTGAAACCTATACTCTACCATACTTTTAGCAATCTCTGGATGCAATACCAACAACGCAGGATACATCCATAATTCAGTATCCCAAAATACATGCCCGTTATAACCCAATCCGCTCAAACCCATTGGAGATGGGCTTAGGGCAGTACCTTCTCTTGTAAAGGAATATAGATGATACAACATGCTATGCACATCTTGCTGTGCTTGCGCATCACCTTCAATTTGTATATCGCTTGTCCATAAATCTTTCCATGCTTTTTGATGAAACTCTACCAAACGTTTTGCTCCCTCTAATTTTGCATAGATAGTTAAACGCTCTGCTTCATTTAATGGGTCTGCATGGTGTGCAGATGTTATGGAACTACCAGCAATAGAAAAAGTATAACTACTACCTGCATTTATTTTTTTACCAAATTTCATTAAGTGCATATTGTTGTCCCACATTTCATGTATTACTCTTGGTTCGCTTCCGTGTGGCTCATCAAACAAAAAGCTGTTACTTGCACACATCGTTAATTTTCCTGTCGGGCTTTTTGCTTGGCTTGTGAGTAAACTAATAACAACATGTGGTCTATCAATTTCATTATAGTAATTTTCTACATTTTTTAATGCATCGGGTGCTTCCATTACACTTGCTGCACCAATATTTATATCTTTTTTTGCAGTAACTGTTACGCTCATCAATACTGTAAAAGGTAGTTGTCTCAATGCGTAATAAGTATAACTCACCGTAGCTTTATCGCCATAGTCAAACGATGTTGTGAATGCTGCATTTTGCATATCTATACTTTGTACCATATTGCTAGCATCCGTTGCACCAAGCCTTCTGCTATCAATTTCCATATACATATTGAGCAGGTTAAAACTTTTTAAAAAGTTACCAACCCTACCTCGTCCATATAAATCGTAAGCACCAGCAAGCACCACATCTTTTACTTTAAAAGGCTCTGCGCTGCTTACTACGCCTATCATTCCGTTGGCTACTGTTACACCATAATAATTATTAGGGTCTATTTTGTTGGCAGTAATTTTCCAAGGGTCTTGGGCAGAACAAAGTTGAAGATTGAAAATTGAAAGTTGGAGAACTATACAAAATTTTAATATTTTTTTCATAATTTATACTTTTACTAATCTTACAATTTCATCCATTTAGCATTCTAAATCCCTCATTCGGCGGTACTCCATTCTTCTGTATATCATTTTTTATATTTTTCTGAATTAACAGATGATGACTAGTTTATAATCCGAAATAAAAAACAACTTGCTATTGTAATTATACCGAATTCAATTCAATTAAAATTTATTTTAATTTCACCACACAAGCTTGATAAGGCTGCAACACTACTTTTCCATTTTCTACTTTCAATGCTTCCATATTATTTATCCATTCATTACCCAATTGCATTTTATCCAAATCAAAACTTACTACATATTGCCTAAAACTCAACAATACTAAAACTTTTTCTCCAGCACTTTCTCTTGTGTATGCATACACATCAGGATTCTTTATATCAAGCAAAGTATATTTTCCATACACCAATACATCTTTATGGTCTTTACGAAGCTTGGTCATTTTTCTAAAATAATTTAAGGTAGAATTCGCATTTTTTTCTGCAGCATCTACATTTATTTCATTTTGGTTTTCATTTACTTTAAGCCAAGGCAATCCAGTAGTAAAACCTGCATGGGCGCTAGAATTCCACTGCATGGGGCTTCTGCCATTATCTCTACCGCCGCCATATTTTACTTGTTCATCTATAAATGCTTGCACATTGCCTTTTCCATTTTCAATTTTACCAAACTCAGCCATAATTTCTATATCCTTAAAATCTTCTTTTTTATTTAATCGCAAATTCGTCATGCCCAATTCATCGCCATAATAATAATATGGTGTACCACGCATACTCAATAAAAATGTAGTAAGCATTTTGCTTGATACTTCTCTATACTCGGGAGAATCATTTCCCCAGCGGCTCACCATACGAGGCTGATCATGATTGGCTAAATAAATGGTACCCCAACCTTTTTGTGCAAACACACTATCCCAATCACTGTATATTTTTTTAAATTCCACCAAACTCCAATTTGGGTTCATGGTTTTGTATTTTCCTTTTATATATCCTAAATCCACACCATCAAAATGATAACTCATGTCTAATTCATTTCGAGCAGGGTCTACAAAATTCATTGCAGTAGCCTTTGTAGTGCCAGCGCCTTCCGATAATGCCATCACATTGTATTTACTCAAAACTTCGGTATTCATTTCGTGCAAATATGTATGCACAGCTGGCGTACTTGCAAAATAAGTAAACCATCCCCCACCATACTTTTCATCTAATTCTTTTTGTGTAATCACAGGAAACGTAGTGTCCTTAGATATTACAGGAATCACATCCATCCTAAAACCATCTACACCTTTTTTAAACCACCCATTCATCATACTGTAAATTTCTTTACGTAATGCAGGATTTTCCCAATTTAAATCAGGTTGTTTGTAACTAAAATAATGTAAGTAATAAGCGTTGGTTGTACTATCAAATCTCCATCCACTTCCATCTACTTCAAAGCTTCCAGGTCTAAATGCTGGCTTACCTTTCTCGGCAGGCCACCAGTGGTAATAATCTCTATATGGGTTATCTCTACTTTTTTTACTTTCTGTAAACCATTTGTGTTCATCACTGCTATGATTTACTACCAAATCTAGCACACATTTTATACCCCTATCGTGCATCCCTTTTAGTAGTGTATCAAAATCAGCCATGGTACCAAATTCTTTCATGATGCTTTCATAGTCGCTTATATCATAACCATTGTCAGCATTGGGGCTACCATAAATTGGGTTTAGCCAAACAATATCTATTCCTAAACTTTTTATATAATCTAATTTAGAAATAATGCCTTTCAAATCACCCACACCATCGCCATCACTATCTTTAAAACTGCGAGGATAAATTTGGTATACAACAGCTTCTTTCCACCATTTATCGTCTTTGGGATTAGATGCAGTTACTTCATTTGAAGTACTTTTAGATTTATTGTAATTACAACTTATAAATGTTAACAATAATAATAAAGGGATGATTTGTTTTAACATACTTATTAATTTTTACTAGTAATATTTGAATTTGTAATTTAATTTTTTTAAATAGATATTTGTTTAAATAATATAATATATATGAAACGAAAGATTGTGGTTATTATATCACTAATTATACTATTTTCTATTACTGCTTTTTTTTTGCTTCCACGTAATTCGAATATTACGCTTTCAGTAAAGGTAAATGCACCAGTTGCATGTTTGCAAAGAGTTTTATCAAATAAGAATTATAACATAAAATGGCTTCCCAAAAAAACCAAACAATTAAACTCTAACAAATTTTTATTAGATGATTGTTCATTTACATTTATTTCAGACTATTTTCAAAATAATAGTATAACTGTGGAATATAAAAATATAAATAGTACATCAATATTTTATTTTACTTCTATTCGAGACTCATCTTTGGCTAATCTAAATTTTATATTTGCAAGTAATAAAAACCCTTTTACTAAAATTTCAGATTACTTCAC
>JANXOQ010000108.1 GCA_025357775.1 Ferruginibacter sp.
TTATGTACAAAAATTTTAAGCATCATACCAAGATGACCTTGAGGACCACCAAAAGCAGTAAGACTGTAAATAAAAACTGTTTTTAAAAATTGTATATGGCGAAGTAATTTCAAATAAGTAATTAGCTAAAATCAAATATAAAATATTTTCAGAAAAAATGCTAATAATAAAAGGTAAAGAAAAAATCACTAAATGTTAGAACCACCCATTCTAAGGATGGCTACAAATTGAGATATCTAATATCTCATGTCTAATATCTAAGATCTATTTCTTCAATCCAATCTCCCTTAATCTTTCATCCAAATATTCTCCTGCAGAAGCATCAGGATATGCAATAGGGTGGGTTTCGTCTACACAAATCTCAAGACATTTTAAACTCATACTACTACGTGGGTGTAAAAAGAAAGGGATAGAAAAACGACTTGTATGCCACAATTCTCTTTTAGGATTTACAACCCTATGTGTAGTACTTATTAATTTATTATTGGTAAATCTTTGTAACATATCCCCCACATTCACCACAATTTGCTCAGGAAGGCTAGTAACGGCAATCCAATCTCCTTGCTTGCTTAGTATCTCTAAACCATCAGTAGAGGCTCCTACAAGTAGTGTAATGAGATTTATATCCTCATGTTGCTCTGCACGAATAGCACTTGCAGGCTCATGTGTAATAGGTGGATAATGTATGGCACGTAAAATACTATTGCCATTATGCACAAATCCATCAAAATAATATTCATCTAAACCAAGATATAGTGCAATAGCCTGCAACAAAGCTGTACCAGATTTTTCAAATCCTCTATAAGCGTCATCAAACGTTTTATTAAAATGTGAAACTTCGCTTACTTTTACATTATCAGGATATTCTTCTTCCTTATAATTATCTCTGGAAACTTGTCCATATTGAAAAAATTCTTTTAAATCTGGGGCATCACTTCCTTTTGCATGTTCTTTTCCAAAACTTGTATATCCACGCTGCCCCGCTAATTCTGCAATTTCGTACGATTTTTTCTTTTCTAGAGGCAAAGAAAAAAACTCTTGCACATATTGATATAAATTGGCAATTAAATTATCAGATACACCATGATTTTTAACTGCTACAAAACCTACTTCTTCATACGCTTTACCAAGTTGTTGTACAAAATCATTTTTTCTTACAGGGTTACCACTTAAAAAATCTAATAAATCAACTGATGGGATAGACATATTAATTGATAATTTTTATAATGAATTATTAATAATTTATTTAATAATTGAAGTTAGTACAAAACATAGAAATAAAACAATTATAATGCTAATGATGCACTTATCTCTAACATTTTATCCATCGGTATTTTAGCTGCTATTCTTAATTCCTCGTTCATCGTTACTTCTGGTAATTCATATTTCATGCACAAATACAATTTTTCCAACGTATTCAATTTCATATATGGGCAATCGTTACAAGCACAAGTATTATTTGGTGGGGCAGGTATAAATGTTTTTGTGGGATTATCTTTCTGCATTTGGTGCAAAATACCGGCTTCTGTAATTACAATAAATACTAAGGCATCACTTTTAGTGGCGTATTTTAAAATACCACTTGTACTACCAATATAATCTGCTAGTGCAAGTACAGGTACTTCACATTCAGGGTGTGCTAGCACCTTTGCATTAGGGTGACGAACTTTTAACTTTGTTATCTTTTCAAAACTAAACATTTCATGCACTATACATGCGCCATTCCACAAAACCATATTTCTACCAGTTTGTTTATTAATCCAAGCACCCAAATTTTTATCAGGTGCAAAAATTATCTTTTGCTCAGCAGGTAAGCTTTCTACAATAGCTTGTGCATTACTACTGGTGCAAATAATATCACTTAATGCTTTCATGCCTGCACTACAGTTTATGTATGTTATTACAATATGGTCAGGGTGTTTATCTTTAAATATTTTAAATAATAATGGAGGTGCGCTATCACTAAGGCTACAACCTGCATTTAGGTCTGGCAATAATACTTTTTTTTGTGGGTTTAATATTTTTGCTGTTTCTGCCATAAAGTGTACCCCAGCAAAAACAATCATTTCTGCACTAGTGCTTTGTGCCTTTTGGGCAAGTGCTAAACTATCCCCAATAAAATCAGCAATATCTTGTATATCGGGTTCTTGATAATAATGCGCTAGTATAATAGCGTTCTTTTCTTTTTTCAGTTTTTCTATTTCTACAAATAAGTCTAAAGTATGATCTACCTCTAAATCTAGAAAGCCTTTTTTTGAAATTATTTTTTCAAAATCAAGTGTGTGTATATCTACCATAATATGTATTAATACTTATTATTTATATAATCTTTTATTATTATTAGGACTGTTAATATGTGTAAAGAACAAATTATAAAACTATAGGAAAAACCAAAATGTGTTTTTATCCACCATTATCCACACAAAACTAACATTATTTTAAAGTACATTTTGCAAAACCACTACTATATTAAAACAAACATAATTAATTATTACCCACATTAGTTAATAAAAGTAATGGTGTAAAACAAAAAGAGTATAAATTTTAAAAAACATGTGAATGAAATGGTTGTAAAATGAAAGTAAAAATAAAGAATAACCAAATAAATGAAATCAGTGTTTATTTGTACACGCTGTGTTCCATAAAAAAATATAAGAAAATTACTGTTATCCACTTAAAAAGTTGATTATCCACCTTTACTGTTAATAACCTTCTTTATTACTAAATCATACTAAAAAAGTAAAAACTATTTTAAACCTTTTTTTATTTAGAAAATCAAATTGTACTAATAGATTAGCTGTGAAAAATCTGTTTTATACACAATTTGTTAATACTTATTAATTATCCTATTTTTGCCGCCTAAAAATAACTAAAGAAAAATGCAGATTATTCAAGGTATTAAAGACAAAGGTGGTGTTATAATGGCAATTGTTATTGCAATAGCACTTATTAGTTTTATTTTAATGGATTCAAAAACTAGCGATAGTAGACCAACTACAAACACAATTGGAAAAGTAAATGGTAATGCGATAGAATCAAGAGATTTTGAAAAAAGAATTAAAATAGAAGAAAATAAACAAGCACAACAAAGTGGTCAACAACCTACAGGAGCAGATGCTATGAGAATACGTGAGCAAGTGTGGAACCAAATAGTAGCAGAAAATGTATTTTATAAAGAGGCTGACAAGTTAGGTATAGCGCTTACATCAAAAGAATTATCTTCTATATTAATGAGTGATGACCAAGCAAACCCTTTTAAGCAAGAAAGAAGTTTATTAAACGAACAAGGGCAGTTAGATATAGCTAAAGTTACTGAAGCAATAAATAATATAAAAAAGTTTAAAGGTGACCAAAGAGACCAAGTAGATGCAACGATTATAGAACCTTTAAAACTAAGTACAGCAGCAAATAAATATAGTGGTCTTATGAGTGCGGCAGGTTATTATCCAACTTGGATGAAAGATAAAGATGTAGCAGAAGAGAAAAATTTTGCAACCATATCTTATGTAGCTGTGCCTTTTAACGAAATATCTGACAGTACCGTAAAAGTAACTGATGAAGATATTAATGAATATGTAGCAAAACACAAAGATCAATTTAAACAAGAAGCAGTAAGAACTATTTCTTATATTACGTTTAGTCAAAATCCATCTGCAATTGATAGTTCAAACACCAAAAAAGGTATAGAAAATTTAATGGCTGGTTTTTCTACAGATACAAGTGCAAAAAATTATATAGCTAAGAATGCATCAGTAGTAGAATTTGTAGATGATTATTTACCATTATCAAGAATACAATCTAGCGTAAAAGATAGTATGGTAAAATATGCTTTAGGTACAGTGAGTGGCCCTTATGTAGATGGTGCTAATTATAGTATAGCAAAAGTGCTTAGCACAAAGCAATTACCAGATAGTGTAAAAGCTCGTCATATATTAATAGCATTAAAAGATAGGGAAACTGGAAAAGATTTAATGACAGACTCTGCAGGAAAGAAATTGGCAGATAGTGTTTTAATTGCAATAAATAGCGGAGCAAATTTTGCGGCATTAGCAATGCAATATTCTGCTGACCCGGGTAGTAAAACGAAAGGTGGAGATTTAGATATGTTTGGATATAACCAAAACATGGCACCAGAGTTTTATAAATTTTGTGTAGATAAGCCAGTTGGTACAAAAGAGGTAGTAAAAACACAATTTGGGTATCATATAATAGAAATACAAAATCAAATAAACTTTAAGCCAGCCTACAAAATAGCAATTTTAGCAAAATCTATTGTCCCAAGTGATGAAACTATAAATAGCGCAAGTTTAGCAGCTACAAAAGCATCTGCCAATAAAACGATAAAAGAATTTAAAGAATATGCTACTAAAAATGGTTTGAGTATTGTTGAAAATCCTACTTCAGTAAAAGAAAATGACTATGCAGTAGGAGCCATGCAAGATGCAAGGGTACTAGTAAAATGGGCATTTGGTGTAAACCAAGGTACTATAAGCGACCCAATACCAGTTGGAAAAAACTTTGTAGTAGCTACAGTAAATAAAATATACGCAGAAGGTATACAGGATGCTGCAACTGCAAGAGTAGGTGCAGAAGCGGCGGTAAGAAACCAAAAGAAAGGAGCAATAATTGTAGCTAAAATGGGAACAACAATGGAAAGTGCAGCATCTGCTTATAACAAACAAATACAAACAGCGGGTGCAGATTCTTCCATAACGTATGGTACTAGAATTATAAATGGGCTAGGGGTAGAACCTAAGGTGATAGGTGCAATATTTAACAAAGAAAGTTTAACAAAAGCTACTGCACCTATTGTGGGGACTGCAGGTGTGTATACAATAAAAACCACCGCAATAGCACCAAAAGCAGAAATAGATGCAGCTAAAAAAGATGCGGCTGCTATAGCAAAACTAGCTAGCATACGCCAAGCTGGAAGCAATTGGTTTGAAGCATTGAAAAAGCAAGCAGACATAAAAGATAGTAGAAGTAAGTTTTATTAATACTTTTTAAACATAAATTTAATACCGCCCACTTTTAAGTTGGGCGGTTTTTTATTGGTTCAAATAGGGCATAAAGGAGCATAATTTGCAATAAAATTTTCTAAAACCACAAAACATATATTTTTAAAAAACATATTT
>JANXOQ010000018.1 GCA_025357775.1 Ferruginibacter sp.
ACTTATCGCAATTTTATGATTTTGAAAACATAGTAAATATTAATTTGGTAAATAATCACTAGAAAAATAGAACTTAAGTTTTAACTATTTTGTTGTATTTATCTTTGATAATTCATTTTTCTATATGGAGAACTTTTGCAGATATGCTAATCTTGTATGTAAATAAAAATGAAACGGTTTTTTGTATTTTTTCAATTAAGGCTATTTTAAAAGCGAAAAGAAGTTTTTATTTTTATCAATAATTTTTTATTTTCTTTGTAATTAATGGCAATTTTTTTTACTTCTCTCAACAGTGGTAGCAATGGCAATTGCTACTACATAGGCAATGAAACAGAAGCTGTTTTGATAGATGCAGGCTTGAGTTGTAAAGAAACCGAGCGTCGCATGCAAAGGCTTGGGCTAAGTATGAAAAATGTAAAAGCTATTTTTGTAAGCCACGAACATATAGACCATGTGCGTGGGTTGGCTGGTCTTGCAGACAAGTACAATATGCCCGTGTATGTAACAGCTGCTACACAAAAAGGTTGTTATCATTTAAACGCTAGCCATGCTATTTCTTTTGTCGCATTTGTGCCAGTAAACGTAGGTTCATTAAGTATTACGGCGTTTCCAAAATTGCATGATGCGGTAGATGCACATAGTTTTATAATTACTTGCAATGAAATAACGGTAGGTGTTTTTACAGATATTGGTAAGCCTTGTAAAAATTTAATTCATTATTTTAAACAATGCCATGCTGCTTTTTTAGAAGCCAACTACGATACTGAAATGCTAGCAAATGGGCATTACCCATCATTCTTAAAACAAAGGATAAGTGGTGGAGTAGGGCACCTTAGCAATGCACAAGCATTGGATGTTTTTGTAAAACATAGACCAATATTTATGAGCCATTTATTATTGGCACATTTGTCTAAGGATAATAATGATGTAGGTTTAGTACAAAAAATATTTGAAGCAGTTGATAAAAATATTTGTGTAAAAGTGGCTAGTAGAGAAAAAGAAATGCCTGTAATTATTTTAAATAATCAACTTAAGATTTCAAATACGGTTATTTTAAAAAGAAGAAAATTATTAAAAAATGAAATGCAGTTGAGCTTATTTTAATTAATTTTTTTGAATTTATAATTTTGGAGGCATTTAAGTGTTTTTTAAACTTTAAACCTAAAACCTTGAGCCTTCATATTTCTTCCAGCATCTTCACAACCCCTTCATTTTTTAAAATCAAATATCCCAACCTATCATTGCTTATACCTTCTTTTAATTGATAGCTAAAACAAAGTTGATCATCTATTACAGTAGTTTCAAAATAATTAAAACAAATATTAGGGTGCTTTTTTAGGTCGTCTCCTATTTCGTATAAATGTGTGGATAGAATAAAAATGGAACTTTTTATTTTTAACAATCCTTCTATAACACTGCTGCTGCACTTCATAGCATCTTGCACATTGGTGCCTTTAAAAAGTTCATCAATAAGTATTAACCATTTTTTACCGTTGGTTACTTTTAGTAAGGTGGCTTTTATCCGCTGCACTTCGTTAAAAAAATAACTTTCGCCTTTGGCAATATTGTCTATCACATTTATATTGCTTAGTATGCCATCACATAAAGACAATTTCATTCGTGCAGCAGGTACGCCCATGCCTGTATGAGCAAGGTATACAGCCGTGCCGCAAGCTTTTATAAACGTACTTTTGCCAGCCATATTTGCACCCGTAAGAAATAAAAAATTGGTAGCTTCATTTAGCAATACATCATAAGCAACCGGCTTTTGTAGCATTAAGTTATAAAGATTTTTCGCTTCTACGTAAGGTAAATCACTTTCTATAAAATGCGGCATGCTTAAGTTATATTTTTCGATTGCAATAGCCATACTATGCCATGCATCTAATTTGCAAAAGATAAGTAACAATTCATAAAAATTAATTTTGTAACTATATTTAAGGAAATGTGCAAAGTCTAACATTTCTGCTGGCATTAAATCGCTTGCTTTATTTTTTGTAGCAATAATATTTAAAGTTGGTTTGTTTAAAATTCTTTCTGCTTCTTGCAAAGCATTTTTTAATAGTTGGGGTGTTTTATCATTTAAAAAACTAGCGAGCACTTGCTGCATACCTTTTATAAAATCAAAAAAATGTTGTACAGAATATTTTACTAAAGTATAATCATGCCCATGAAATAATTTATAACTAAAAGCATCTAAAGAAGATGGTTTTGAAGGGATTGTATCTATATGAGAATCGTAAAACTTTTCTATTACCATTATCGTTCCATTGGTAATAATGAAAGGCCATTTTGCTTTATTTATTTTTATAAAAAGTATTGTTTGCTGTACATTATTTATACTAGCAATATCTGATAATGGATTTAATAAATTACTTCTAAGTTGTTCTTTACCTCTTGCCGTAATAGTAAAATTTATTTTATTGAAAATAGAAAATTCATCCTCTCTATCTACAATAACGAGGTCAGTAAGAGTGGTTTTGTCTATCTCCATTTTTAGTATTTAGTATTGAGTACTAGCATTGAGATTGTCTCTGATTTTTTTGGTTTCTTCTAGCATAGAGTATTCAGTATTTAGATAGTCTCAGATGCTTTTTAATTTATTTTAGTATGGAGTATTTAGTATTGAGATGGTCTTTGATACTTTTGACTTGCTATATTACTCATTACAATTTTGCTTTTTATACTGATAGCCTATCTGCTTCAATATTTTTTTAAATTAAATTTCAAAGTCTACATGCTGAGTTTTCAATATCATTTCTTTTAGATGCATTCTACTTTAATTTTCCATAATTCTTTCCCGAATTTAATGGTCTAATCAAAATGTTGAATACTAAATACTCAATACGATCATTCCAAATCATTCAAATACATTTGCAAATCTGCTTCTGATTTTACGAGTACATCTCTTGCTTTGCTACCTTGGTTTCCGCCTACAATGCCCGCTGCTTCAAGTTGGTCCATAAGCCTGCCAGCTCTGTTGTAGCCGAGTTTAAGTTTTCTTTGTAGCAATGAAGTGCTTCCAGTTTGGCTCATCACAATTAATTTTGCAGCTTCATCAAAAAGTGAATCTTTATTGTTTACATCAAAATCTTTGCTACTCATTTCTTTTTCATCAATATATTCTGGTAGCATAAATGCATCAGGATATCCTCTTTGCGAACCAATAAAATCTACAATTTTATCTACCTCAGGTGTGTCTACAAAGGCACATTGAAGTCTTACCAGCTCACCATTATAACTAATGAGCATATCACCTTTTCCAATTAATTGTTCTGCTCCCCCAATATCTAAAATGGTGCGGCTATCTATTTTGCTACTTACTTTAAAAGCAATACGTGCTGGAAAGTTTGCTTTAATAGTACCCGTAATAATATTTACAGAAGGTCTTTGTGTAGCAATAATTAAATGTATACCAATAGCTCTTGCAAGCTGTGCTAGGCGGGCAATAGGCATCTCAACTTCTTTACCTGCTGTCATTATTAAATCTGCAAACTCATCTACCACCAATACGATAAATGGCAAAAACTGATGCCCGTTTTCAGGGTTCAATTTTCTTGCTATAAATTTTTCATTATACTCTCTTATATTTCTACAACCAGCTTCTTTTAAAAGGTCATAGCGATTATCCATTTCTATACATAGCGCATTTAAGGTATGTACCACTTTTTTGGTATCAGTAATAATACTTTCGTCTTCGCCTGGTAGTTTCGCTAAAAAATGTTTTTCAATAGTTTTGTAAATACTTAGCTCTACTTTTTTGGGATCAACCAACACAAATTTTAATTGTGATGGATGTTTTTTGTATAGTAGTGAAACTAAAATAGCATTTAATCCCACAGATTTACCTTGCCCAGTAGCACCTGCCATTAGTAAATGCGGCATACTTGCTAGGTCCACTACAAAGTGAGAATTATCAATTCTTTTGCCTATCGCTATTGGTAAAGAAAAGGCACTTTTTGTAAATTTTTCATCGTCTAACAAGGTACGCATACTTACCATAGTTTTACGAGTATTGGGTACTTCTATACCTATTGTGCCCTTGCCAGGTATTGGTGCAATAATACGAATACCAAGCGCAGCAAGGCTTAAGGCAATATCATCTTCTAAATTTTTTATACGACTTATACGTACACCTGGTGCTGGTATAATTTCATAAAGCGTTACGGTTGGGCCTACAGTTGCAGATATTTTTTGGATTTCAATATCATAATTTTTTAGAGTACTTATAATTTGATTTTTATTATTTTCTAGCTCTTGTGGGTCTTGTACTATTTTTTCGCTACCATGGCTTTCTAATAATTCTACTGATGGGTATATATAATCTCTTAAATCTAAAATGGGGTCATAGGGGCTTAAATTTCTTACATCAGTTGCTGTTTTTTTTGGTAAAATTTCTTCTTCAATTTCTTCGGGTACAGTCTTTACTTCTAGCGTAAGGTCTGGCGTAGGTGCACTATTTTTCTTAGGAGGCATTATTGATACAAAATTATCATCTTCATTTTCTTCTATTGTTAACTCATCTTTTTCTTGTTCAAAAATGCCTCCTGTTTTTTTAGCTGGAATAATAAAAGTATCTACAATTCTTGCTCCCCTTTTTTCTTTTTCTTCTTCTATTTCGTTTATGGTAAGTGTATGGTCAAATTTTGGGGTTAGGTCTTGTATACTTTGTATACCTGCATTGCCAGTGAGCATATTGCCTGATGCTGCTATATTTTTTTCTTCAAAAAATTCGTCTTCATCTAATTCTTTTTCTAAAAAAGACTCATCAACCACTGGTGCAAGTGCTTCTTCTTTAGAAGGAAATAAAGTGCTTTTTGAAGGCATTTTAAAACTCGGGTTAAAACGCCAAATAACATAAGCTAAAAATGCAACTAGTATAAGCGCAATAGCACCAATTTTGCCAATTAGATTGTATAGAAAATCTCTTATCATATCTCCCACAGCACCACCCCAAGCAAAATCATTACCCTGCATTATTACAGCTGCCGACACACTTATTAATGGTAAACCTACTACTAAATATTTTACATTTTTTAATACCGAAAATACTTTTTTGCCAAAAAATAAATTGATACCTACAATAAAAAAGAAAGTGCAAAACAAAAAGGAAGCTACACCAAACCCTTTATAAATGAGTAGGTGAGAAATGAATGCACCAAAAGAACCCATTAAATTAGATAATTTGGTATTAGTACCTAGTAGCAATTTATAACCTTCAGCAAAAACTTTATCTTGGTCATCTTCCCAAGTAAATAGGTAAGAAGTAAATGCTATAAAAAAAAGGAAGGAAAGTAACAAAAAAATACTGCCTGCAATTTTGTGCGTACGCTCATCATGTATTAGTTTTTTTACATCTACCGTTTCTTCTTTCTCTTGTTTTAAAGTATCTGCCGCTTTAGTAATTTTTTTTATTGGTTTTATTTTTTCTGCCATGGGGATAAAGATAATAAAAAAGAGAGTTTTGAATGAGTAAAAATAAATTTGATTAAAAGT
>JANXOQ010000225.1 GCA_025357775.1 Ferruginibacter sp.
AAAATAATCCAAATAATTGCGCATCTATGCCACTAATAATTTGCCCAAGGTGGTCTTCATTTTCAGCAAACTTATTTATATCTGCATCTATTATTAATAGTTTTCCTTCTTTATAACCGTCTATCCAACTGTTGTAATAATCATTTAATTTTTTTAAATAATCAAGACGGATATTTTCTTCATATTCACGACCACGCTTTTGTATTTGAGAAACCAAAGTAGGTACAGATGCTTTTAAATATATTAGCAAATCTGGGGGTTCTACCATGCTCTTTAAAGTTTCAAAAAATTGGTAATAATTTTCAAAATCCCTTTTCCCCATCAAACCCATGTCATGTAAATTTGGTGCAAAAATATTTGCATCCTCATATATGGTTCTGTCTTGTATTACTGTTTCAGTACCATTTTTAATTTCTAATAATTGTTTTAGCCTGCTGTTTAAAAAATAAATTTGTAGGTTAAAACTCCACCTAGGCATATCTTCATAAAAGTCATTAAGGTAAGGGTTGTGGTCTACATCTTCAAACTGTGGTATCCATTTGTAATGCTTACTTAGCATTTCTGTGAGCGTAGTTTTGCCAGCACCAATGTTACCAGCTATTGCTATGTGTTTTGGTTTTTTTGTTTTGGGCATAGAATTGTTTATAAAATTTTAGATGGATAACGAATATAGGTGGATTTTTTGATTTAAAATTTAGGATTTCACATTTGCAATATTAAACTTCAGATTTACGATTTTAAATTTTTCCAATCAATGTTTTCTAATAAAAACTGCTAAACATTTTGTTATTATACAAGTTGGCTAATGTAAATTGACAATTGCATTTTGCTAATTGCCAATTAGTTTTTTAATAATTCATCCCCATTGCATCTCTTACAATTCGCATGGTTTCATTAGCACTTTTATTTGCTTTTGCTGCGCCTATTTCCATTATTTCTTTTATCCTTTTTTCATCATTTAATAGGTCGGTTGCTTTTTGCCTTATTGGGGCTATAAAATTCACCATGTCGTTTCCTAAATCTTCTTTAAAATCGCCATATCTTATAGTTCCATCGTTAAAATCATTTTTATATTTTTCTATTTTTTCTTGAGGGCTTACAAGTTCCATTAACAAAAAAATATTTTCAATATAATCGGGCATTACACTATTTTTCTCTTTTGGACCACCGTCGGTAAGTGCTTTCTTTATTTTTTTGCGGATAGTATCGTCATCGTCTGCTAGGTACAAAGTGGCTGCTTGGTTTTCGCTTTTGCTCATTTTACCTGTATTATCTAGTGAAGGCACTTTTACCAAAGCAGCATTATAATTAAAAGCATGCGGCTCGGGAAAAACATTGCCATAACGATAATTAAACCTTATCGCAAACGTACGAGCCATTTCTAAATGTTGCTCTTGGTCTTTGCCTACAGGCACATAGCTAGCTCTGTGCAAAATAATATCAGCCGCTTGCAATACTGGGTAAGTAAGTAATCCAGCATTTATATTCTCAGGGTTTTGACGAGCCTTATCCTTAAAAGTTACTGTTTTTTCTAGTTCGCCCATGTATGCAAGCATGTTCAAATATAAATATAATTCTGCTGTTTCTCTTACATGGCTTTGGCAATAAAAAGCAGCTTTTTCAGGGTCGAGGCCGCAAGCAATATTTTCTGCAATTACTCTATAAACATTTTGTTTTAATTCTTTGGTATCAGGGTGTGTAGTTAGGCTATGCAAATCTGCCACCATAAAATAGCATTCATATTCATCTTGCATTTTTACATAATTGCGAATAGCCCCAAAATAATTGCCAAGGTGCAAAAAACCTGTAGGTCTAATGCCACTCATCACTATTTTTTTATCAAAATTCGGTATTGTTTTGTCCATATTACGAAGATAAAATAAGATTAGGGATTTTAGATTGGCGATTTAAGATTTTATCAATTTATCTTATCGTTTGTGTGGCAATAAAATAAAAAATAATTTATTGACATTTATGAATTTCATTATCAATTTTACATCTTTGCTATTTTGCACAAAC
>JANXOQ010000242.1 GCA_025357775.1 Ferruginibacter sp.
TGGAATTTTTTCTATTTTTCCTTTTACAATAATTGAACTAGCATTTGCTTGCACTGTTTTTTGCTTATCATTCAAAGGCTGTAAATCTATTCTCCAAATAGTATTTCCTTTTGTAGCTTTTATTATTATAGGCATTCCATATTTTTTATTTATACCTATATTATTTGTATTACTCTCAACAATTATGGAGTACGTATATAAAGAGCTATTATAATAAATTGTATCAAAAATAGGTTTTGCTTTTCCCTTCACTTCTACATATAAAAATCTATTTATAAATGGTATTGGGTTTATTTTATTGCCATTTTCATCTACCCTTTGCATCCCCGGAATGCTTACTGTAAAATATGCAGCTATACTTTTAATATTTGATTTATTTTGTGCATAAGCAGTTGTAAGCAAACAACAAAAAATTGTACCAATAGTAATTATTTTTTTCATGTGATATTTTATGCAATCTAAATAAAAAGAGGCTAACATTTACCTGCTTGAAAATTTAAAAATAAAAATCTACAATTATTATTAAAAACTTACAATTTTAAAGAAAACTAAAATCGATAATACATTATAACAACATACCCCAGATAAATCTATTTTTTTGTTGCTTTTCATCATCGGTTGCATCGCTGCCATTCCACCAATCGCTTGTCCGTTCATTTACAAATTTTTTCAACGCCTCATTTGTATAAGGCTTTTTTGATGTTACAGGTTTAATAGTAGCTACATCTATTCCATTCACATTTACTTTGGTAGCAATCCACGATGTAAATAAGCGTGGTATTGTTAATCCCATTATCATTCCTGGTAATCCATTTATGCCACAAGGCCCACCAGGTATCATTATTTCTTCTGTATAAAATGCAAAAACATACACACTATCAAAAATCTTTGCAACTGCTTTTTTACAATTAAATCCTGCAATATTTCTATTTTCATTTATCAATCGCCATTCTAATTTTGGCAAGCTATCTTCTATATTAAACATAGAGCCTATCAAATCTTTTTCTATACTTTGTTTTGCCGTAGTATAATCTGTAAACCAAATATTTTTATTTTCGGAACGCATCCACTCAGGAAATTTGTCTTTTTCTAACATCCTATCAAACTTGTATATACTTTTATTTTCGGCAAAAGTAAAATTGTAAATCTCTGTTTTAAATACAGGCACTTTATCTCCCATTCTTTCCGCCCAATCGCTATTGCCCATGTTCTTTTTTACATTTGCTTTTACTTCAAATTCAATACTTGCTTTTTCTATAAATAACTGTGCATTGCTATTTTTGGTAATAAACACAAATGCTATCGCAATTAATATTAGTTTTTTCATCTTAATTTTTTTTCTTGTTAAATTATTTTTTTGCAGCAGCTTTGTTTTTAAAATTCCAAGTAAAGCCTAGCATCCAATATTGTTGTAGCCTATCGTTTCTTGTTTCAGTAAAGGAGTTTCCAAAAAAGTTTCTATCCAACCCTATATTTTGTTTTAGTATATCTTTTACTAAAAAGTAAATTGTGTATTCATCTTTTTTAAAAGTACGTTGTAGTCTTGCATTTAAAATATTATTAGTAAGGCTAGGGGCTTGCGCTGTAGCTTGGCGTGTAAACAAATCGTAGTCAGCGCCTATAGACCATACTTTTTTATAATAAACCGTACTATTTATGCTTATGTTATTTGTAAAATATTCTGTTTTGGTAGTATTTTGCGAAGTTGTTTGTATATTATAATTCGGCCCTACACTTATATTAAAATCATACTTTTTATCTTTAGATTTTTGAGCACTTAAGTTTAATCCAAGGTTTGTATTGTCAGAATTACTTTTTACGTTGTTAATAAAATCTACATATCTATTAAAGCCGCTATTTAAATTTACTCCAAATCTAGTATCTAATTTTTTTTGCTTAAAACCTACACCTCCAAAAAAATTAAAATTTATATTTCCATTTGTGTTTATCGGTTGGGTGGTAGATGAACTTCCTCCGTTTTTATACACTCTGTTGTTTGCTATTGCATCATTCTCTATGTTTAAACTTAATGATTGATACATCCACAAATCTTTTACAAAATTATATCCATAGTGGTTTAAAGAAAATCTGTTTGTAAACGATGGCTTTAGGTTTGGATTGCCAACATATAAATTTAATTGGTCATTATTATTATTTAATGGTTGTAGTTGCTCTATAGTTGGTTGTTTATTAGTGCCACTATAATTTATAGTAAGGCTATGGTTTGATTTGTAAGTGTATGTCATGTTAGCCGTAGGGTTAAAGTTTTTGTAACTTCTATTGGCACTATACGTACTACTCAAATCTTTTAAATCAAAATTAATAAAACTTAAACCAGCACCCACATTTACCTTAATCTTTTTATAGTTGTAATTTAGTTTTACGGAAGGTGATTGCTGCACAATATTTTGTCTAAACTTATTTGAAAGCGTATCCACTTTGTTAATGTATTTCTCGGTTACACTATCATAGTTTAAAGTTGTTTGATCATTGGTACCATTGTTTAAACTTATTTGATAAGCAAACTCCATTGCAAACTTTTTGTTCAACGGCTCTGTATATACAAATTTAGTTGTTACTTTACTAGTTGTTTTATCAAAATCTTTTTGTTGTTTTATATCAATTTTTAATGGAATACCGCTGGCTACTATTGTGTTGTTGGAAATTAAATTATTTGTTCCATTGGTATTAAGTGCACTCCAATCTGCTGATATTGATATTGTACGTCTTGTTTTTTTAAACTTATGGTTAAAAACTGCATTGACACTGTATGCTTGCTTGTTATTATTCGTACTAAAATATTTTGTAAAATCATTTACAAATATTCCATTGTAACCCGTTGTAGTACCACTGCTAAACGTATTACTTTTTGTTTCATAAAAATTAGATTTTGCTGTTACTTTAAATGTATTAGAAGAATCAATTTTTGTATCAAAAACAGCTTTTAGCTTTACATTGCTTCTATTTATATAAACGCTTTCATTTTTGTTAGAGTTTAATATAGTATCTCTTATTTGGGTTTGTGTATACTCAGCCCTTTTATTGTCATAGCGTTGTGCATTGTACTTTGGCGAAAAATTAATACTTGTTTTTTCATTCCATTTATTACTGTACTGCCCACCAGCATTTACATTGGTTAAAAATCCATTTTGTGCATCTATGTTTGGCTCATCGTCTTGGCTTCCTGCTTTATTAAAAAAAGAAAATCCACCTTCTTCATCCATCACCATATTTTCATTATCTCCTCCGCCAAATTTTTGTTCGTCTTGCCAGTTCAGTCCATCTTGCCCTGTATTGCCATTCAATAAAAATGCTGATAGTTTTCTTTTTCCTTTAAATGAACTCAATAATAAATTATCGTTATACCTAGCATCTTTATCTTTTAGTAAACCACCTGCCAGGTCCACTTTTCCAAAGTATCCTTTCTTTTTATCGGCTTTAAGTTTTAGGTTTATTGTTTTTTTAGTCTTTCCATCATCAATGCCAGTAAACTCTGCCTGGTCACTTTTTTTATCAAATACTTGTACTTCTTTTACAGCATCCGCACGTAAGTTTTTAACCGCCATGCCAGGGTCATCACCAAAAAATTCTTCACCATCTACCAATACTTTTTCTACCGTTTGCCCCATAGCTTTTATTTTACCATCCTTATCTACTTGCACGCCTGGTAGTTTTTTCAACAATTCTTCCACATTTGCATTGGCACTTACTTTAAAGCTATCAGCAGTATAAATAGTAGTATCACCTTTAATTCTTATTGGGCTTCCACCTTTTACTATTACCGCTTCAAGCAACTTACTTTTTGGCGTAAGCGCTATCATTACAAGTGTTTCATTCGGCAATTTTATTTCTATATCATCTACATATTCACCAAAAGTAGGGTGGCTTACACTTACAATGTATTTACCAGCTTTTACGGCTGGTAAAACAAAACTTCCATCCGCTTTTACACGTGTGTAAGCTTTTAAAATACTATCTTTTTGGGTTAATAATGTAACTACTGCATTTTTTACATTTGTTTTCGTGGCTGTATCTTTTACTATACCATTTACCTGTACTTGTTGTGAAAAAGTAACCGTTGCAATAAGTGCCAAGACAACTAAAAGCGTAATTTTTTTAAGCATTTAATAATATTTAAGTTTCTACGAATATTTTCGTCTTACAAAAATGTGACATTTGTATTTAACTGCAAATTAAGTAACATTAATATTATGTTAAAGCTGTAAAGTACAAACGGTATTATTTTAAATGCGAATGGTGAAAAAGTAAGTTAGAGAATTTACAACATTTGCAACAAAGTATAATTGTGAAAAGTTGGAAATAATTTTTTAAGCTATTTGTTTTAACTATTTTATTCAATAAAATTTTGGAGTAATGTATCTGTTAAATTTATTTTAGTTATCAAATTCTAACATTAAATCATAAAATTTACTTCTCAACATTTATTCAAAACCATTAACTTACCATTTCTCTTAGAGAAATTTGTATGGCATACGAAGATGATAATTTTATTGATACTACCAAAATGGTTTGGAACTATTCTTTTTTTTGTAAAGAGGATATAATACTTTTTCAAAAAGGAAAATTATTTTATGGTCATGAAAAATTTGGAAGTCATTATTTAAATTTATTGAATGAGCATGGCTATTATTTTTCTGTATGGGCACCCAATGCAACCAATGTATGCGTAATAGGGGAGTTTAATGGTTGGAAAAATAATTTGCATCCACTTTTTGTTAGGCTAGATAATTCTGGCATTTGGGAAGGCTTTATACCACGCATACCAGATGGTACTTTATACAAATATCAAATAATGGGCTTTGAAGGAGTAGAAACTTTTAAAGCAGACCCGTATGGTAATTTTTGTGAAAAAAGACCCAATACTGCATCAATAACTACTAGTTTATATTACAATTGGGGCGATGATGATTGGATGCAAAAACGAAAACTACATAATGCATTAAATGCACCATGGTCGGTATACGAAGTACACTTAGGTAGCTGGATGCGACCTAAAAAAGATGACCCCAATCTTTTTAATACCTACGATGAAATTACAGATAGATTAGTACCTTATGTAAAAGCTATGGGCTATACTCATGTGGAGTTTATGCCAGTTACAGAGTATCCATACGATGGTAGTTGGGGCTACCAATGTACAGGTTTTTTTGCGGCCACATCTCGATATGGAAATCCACAGCAGTTGATGAATTTAATAAATGAATTTCATAAAAATGATATTGGCGTAATACTAGATTGGGTACCTTCCCATTTTCCTGCCGATGCACATGGGTTATATATGTTTGATGGTACACATACATATGAATACTCAGATATGCGCAAAGGTTTTCATAAAGATTGGAATAGTTATATTTTTAATTACGATAGGGCAGAGGTGCGTTCTTTTTTACTAAGTAGCGCACATTTTTGGTTAAAACATTACCATATTGATGGGCTGAGAGTTGATGCGGTAAACTCTATTATTCGTTTAGATTTTAGCAGGGCAGTTGGGGAGTGGTTGCCCAACGAAAAGGGCGGTAATGATAATGAAGAGGCCATTTCTTTTTTGCAAGATTTTAATGCAATGGTATACAAAGAATTTGATGCTGTGCAAACTATAGCCGAAGAAGCATCTGACTGGGCAGGTATTACAAAACCCATTAGCAAAGATGGTTTTGGTTTTGGCATGAAATGGATGATGGGTTGGATGCATGATTCTTTTACTTATTTTAAAAAGCAATGGAAAGATAGAAAGACAGCTCAAAACGATTTTACATTTAGCATGATGTATTACTACGACGAAAAGTTTATGTTGCCACTAAGCCATGATGAAGTTGTGCACGGCAAAAGCCCAATGATTTATAAAATGCCGGGCTATGAATATGAAAAATTTGCGAATTTACGTTTGTTATATTCGTGTATGTACATACACCCGGGTGCAAAGATTAATTTTATGGGCAATGAATTTGCACAAACAAATGAATGGGATTATGACAGCGAATTGCAATGGGAATTACTACAATTTGAAGCACATAACGGCATGCAAGAATGTGTGCGAAAACTAAATCATTTATACAAAGAAGAACAAGCTCTGCATGAGCTGCAATTTGATAAAAAGGGTTTTGCATGGGAAAATATAGAAAACCAAGAAGAAGGGATAGTAGTTTGTAGAAGGATGGCAAAAGATAGAAAAAGAGATGTAGTGGCACTTATAAATTTATCAAATGTGCCAAAGAAGGATTGGATGGTAACATTAAAAGGAAAACTAGCTTGGAAGCAAATTTTTAATAGCGATGATAAGGCTTATTGGGGTTCAGGTAATTATGATAACCAAGCCATTGATATAAAAATTGTGGATAAAAAGAAAAAGCTAATTGAAATAAAACTTAATATTTCTGCGTTAAGTGTAATATTGATACAATAGCAATAAAAAATGCTTTAATTTTATTTAAACGACCTATTTTATGAAAACCTTTATTATTTCTTTTTTATTTTTAAATACAATGAGTGCTCATGCCAATGTAGCAATTGATAGTTCAAAATATTATTTTGAAAAAGGCGTTGAAGAAAAATCTGCCAAGCGTTTTTTAATTGCGGCTAAAAATTTTGATAAAGCAATAACTTTTAATAAGGCATACACTGAAGCATATATTGAAAATGGTTTTGTAAACCTTGAGATGCGTAGAATAGAACCAGCAAAAGTAAATTTTGTAAAAGCATATGAGCTACAACCAACAAATGCTATAATTATTAAAGAACTTACAGACCTATATTACAGCGGTAGGCAGTGGGATAAAGCAATAGAATTTGCAACAAAATGCAGTGCCTGCGAAAACTCTGCTAGAATGATTGGTATGGCAAATTATGAAAAAGAAGAGTTTGATTTAGCAGAAACGTTTTTGTTGAAAGCAATAGCAAAAAACCCATCCGATGCAGATGCTACTTATACCTTAGCTAGAAATTATGTAGAAATGGAAGCTTATAAAAAAGCAGTGCCTTATTATGATAAAGCAGTAAAAATGCAGCCTGAAAAAAATAATTGGGCTTATGAGTTGGGTTTGCTTTATTACAACAATAATAACTATAGAAATGCAGTGGTAGCATTTGAAGGTGCTGCTGCTAATGGGTATGTAGTAAATAATGATTATAACGAAAATTATGGTTATTCATTATTGTACAGTGGTCAGTTTGAAAAAGGCGAAGAAAAATTGATGGCGGTATACAAAAGAAAATCAAGTAATAAAGATATTATAAGAGATTTAGCACAAATATTGTATGAGCAAAAACAATATAATCGGTCACTTGATTATTGCCAACGATTATTAGAAATGGATGGAAATGATGCAAAAGCTTTATACCAAGCTGGTTTAAGTTTTCAAAAATTAGGCAATACAACTAAAGGGCAAGGTATGTGCGATAAAGCAATACAAATGGACCCAAGTTTAGCATCCAAAAGAGTTGCAAAGGCAGATGAAAGTGGAGGTTTATAATTTTCGCTTTTTTAATGGTTGCTTTTCCACTCACAGATAATTCTATAATTTGAAAGAAAAATGTTAAGGTGTATCAAAAAACATTGTCATAATTTCTTTAATATTTTTAAAGGTATTTGCCATGGGTTCTTTAATGTTTTGTGTGGCTATCCATTTTACTTCTACAATATCTTCTTCTGCCTGTGCTACAATATTTTGGCTTGTGGGGCAAGTAAAATAAAACCAATGACATACTTTTAAAATATTTTTTTCTTTTTCTGTGTATAAATGGTAAGTTTCTCCAATCTTTCTTTTGCAATCTAAGTTTTTAACAGCAGTTTCTTCTTCTATTTCTCTGCTAGCGCAACTTTCAATTGTTTCTCCTTTTTCTAATTTACCTTTTGGTAAATCCCATTTGTCCCTTCTAAAAATAAATAGAAGTTCTTTATTTTCATTTTGTACAATACCACCAGCTGCTTCTATAACTTCAAACTGTGCGAAAAAATCTTTTTTTACAGCGGTAAAATTATTACCCAATACTATTGCTGCTATCATATTTTCTTCACCTAGCTTTTTTAAAATATTTTTAGCTTTTACTTTTTCATTATTTATAAAAATTACATTTTCTTGTTTAGATAAAACGATTTGCTCCTCAGATAATGTATTGGTAAGGTAAATTGGCTTCTCTTTTACAAAAATTTTTAGCTGCATATTTTGTGGTTGGTTAATATATTTATTAATAAGTTTAATTGTTAAAATAAGTATTGATTAGATTGTTAGTACTGTAAACAACCAAAAGCATAGTAGCTAAATTTAAATCTATAAACTTTTAAGTAATCATCTTTCTCACTTGTAAAAATATACAATCATTTGCCAAGTCATTATCTTTGCTAAAATAAATTTTAATGACATCAGCAGCAAGCAGTATTGCAGAAAAACTATTACAAATAAACGCAGTAAAATTAAATATTGAAAACCCTTATACATGGGCAAGTGGGTGGAAAAGCCCTATTTACTGTGATAACAGGCGTGCATTGGGTTTTCCATTTGTAAGAGATTTTATAAAAAGCGAATTGAGTGCAGTAATATTTGAACATTTTGCAGAGGCAGAAACCATAGCTGGTGTAGCCACAGCTGGCATATCTTGGGGTGCTATGGCAGCAGACCAATTAAAACTTCCTTTTATGTATGTGCGCCCAAAGCCAAAAGAGCATGGCATGGGTAACCAAATAGAAGGAATGTATGAAGCAGGGCAAAGAGTAATTGTAATAGAAGATTTAATATCTACCGGTAAGAGTAGCTTACAAGTATGTGAAGTATTACAAAAAGAAGGATTGATTATTGAAGGAATGATTTCTATTTTTAATTACGGTTTTCCACAAGCCACAGCAGCTTTTAAAA
>JANXOQ010000249.1 GCA_025357775.1 Ferruginibacter sp.
ATTTGTGACATATACTTTAACAAAAAGTCATAATCATCTTTTGTAAGGTTAAATCGTTTATTTGCTGGGTATGCCTCGGGTAAAATTACTTTAAGCAACATATCGTTTAAATCATCCAAATTTAATTTATTTTTTGTTGAAAAATTAAACGGTTCATTTACTAATACATCATTTTTCATAAATCCTTTTCCTAATAAGTCGTTTCGCTTATCATAAATTAAGTAACTTTTTTGGGCAGGCTGGTTATAAATAATTTTGTTATTGTTATCTAAATATGTAATAGGGTTTGTATGCCTATTTACTTCTTCACTATACGAAACACCCAGCCGGTGCAATATCTGCGCCTGGGCATAACCCATTTTTTTTAAGTTGTTATTTATATATTCTTGCCCAAGAAATTCGTATAGTCTGTTATTGGCTTCATTATCACTAACCATCATTATTTTTTTAATATAATGTGCAATAGAGGGTTGAAAGTTTTCTGATGTAGAATCTTCTTTTACTACATACTGTTTTTCCCATGCGCTATCAGTATACATAGTTGTATTTTTATTTAGCCCTTTTATTTTAAGTTCATTTAATTTTTGCAAAGCTAAAATTGCAATTGGCATTTTAGCTGTACTTGCTGGGTAAAAATATAAGTCGTGGTTTAAATTATAATTATGGGTTGTAAAAGTAGGCTTGTTATTTGCATCTCTATTTATTTGGGTATACACAATCTGTATTCGATGGTTTTGCTTATTAGCCATTACTGTTTTAAATGCAGGATTGCTAAGTAATATTTTTTCTATAAAATTATCCTTTCCCATTTTTTGTGCAATAGCATTTTTAAATAAAATTGTAATTATTAATAAAGAAATAAATTTCATAAAAACGTTGTTTGTTCAAATATAGCTTGAATATAGATTGAGATAAAAATAAATAGAACGAAATATTAATAATTGTATATTATTTTTGTATTGCAACAAGTTTTCAAAATGAATAATACTTATCATTACAATCCACAAATAGATACTATTGAAGAGGGAGATGTACTTACAAAAGACGCCGTTAACTTAAGTTTGATAGTATGGAACGATGAAATAAATACATTTGACTGGGTAATAAATACACTAATAGAAATATGCGGCCACGAACGTGAACAGGCTGAGCAATGTGCAATGCTCATTCATACTAAGGGGAAATATGCTGTTAAAAATGGAAGTTATGAATCGCTAAAACCTCAACAAGATGCAATAAATGATAGACTAATTAATGCTACAATAGAGTAACAATGCTCATAAATCTAATAAATTTAGTAATAAGAAATAAAAAGACAATGATGCCAAAAATAGTTGGTAAAATCGTTTAAGAGATAATACAGAAAAGGGTTTCAATTGAATAAATTGAAACCCTTTTCTGCATTATCTTTTAGAAGATTT
>JANXOQ010000261.1 GCA_025357775.1 Ferruginibacter sp.
ATACAATATAAGATGTTAAGCTTTTGTTGGAATTATTTTAAATTACTTTCTCTCATAAAGTCTCATCTTCCGAAGCCTTTTTTAAAAATGCTTTTTCTTCATCTGTAATAAAATTATACCCTTGTATATTAATTTTATCCAATATTTCATCTACTCTTTTTTGTGTAACATTACTTGTTTTTATATATGGTTTTCTATTGCCTGTTTTATAAAAAATATCTTCTTTAAATGACTTTTCTTTTGCGGGCTTTGGGTCAAATAAATGAATTGCCTTATAATATGCATTATTCATCCATGTACTTCCATCTTTGCCCCTTCGTAAAAAAACTACAAACAAATACCCTGCAAATGCACCGCCTAGGTGTGATAGACTATAAGCTGCACCTAGGTTTGCTACACCAGCAAAGTCAATTAAAATATATATCGCTAGCAATACCCAAATAGGTATTCCATTTCGAATTTGAGTAAAAAAACGATAGTTTGGTGATAAAACTGTAGTAGCCATTGCTACAGCCATTACAGCAGCATTTGCACCAATAAGCCCAGCGCTACCTCGTAGACCAACAATGGGTGGTAATGCATAATAGGCAATTATAAAAAACACTGCTCCTAATAATCCTCCATAAATATAAATGGGTATTATTTTATCGTTACCAGCCATACCTTGTAAAATGTAGCCAAATGCCCAAAGCCATATCATATTAGATATACCATTTATAATTCCCCCGCCAGATTCTGTAAACATATAAGTAAAAAGTGTCCAAGGTCTTGTAGACAATTTTGTAAGACTTGCTGGCATTTCAAACCATTGTACTACATGACTATTAAAATAATCTTGAGTGTTGGCACCAGCAAACACACCTACTTGTATCACCATTAATATTAAAAAAAACATTGCATTTATTGCAAACAATGCAGTAAGCGCATTATCGCTTGCGCCTAATAAAAATCTATTTTTTTTTGGTAAATTATAATCGTTCCTATTTCTTCTGTCTGTTTCACCCATTGTGCTATATTTTAGTTTACAAAAATACAAAGGATTTTTTATAGGAATATACTTGCGGCTAATTCAGCGTAAAATTTATCAAAAGTAAGTTGTTAACTATATCTATAAAGATCAAATTATTTTCCTAAATGCCTAAAGTTGAAATATATTTTAATTCCCTACATAATTATTCCCGAAATTAACTTTTGGTAATTTTATAAAAGAATTGATTGCAGGCAAATTCCTACACAATATTTAAGAAATCTAACATAGGTTTTACAACAGTATATAGAGTGGTAATATTTTTTACAAAATCTTTGTCTAATAATTCAGCATCGCTTAGTTTTTTGCTTACAATAAAACTTTTCAATTTTAAAAATTCTATAGCAGGGTTTTCTGCATCATAACCTTTGGGTGGTCTTTGCAAAATATCATCTTGGCTTAATCCATTTTCAAAAGTTGCTTTAAATTTTTTTGCATTCAATATTTTTTTCCAGTCATCTAAATTATAATCTATTTCTTGCCTTACCGAAGCAAGTTTGTTAGGCTCGGGTGCCCAATATCCAGCAGCTACAAAGGCTGCTCCAGTTTCTATATGTACATAGAAGCCTGCTGTTGCTGCTTTTTTTCCACCTTTAGAAAAAATGCAAGAAATATTTGTTTTATAAGGGGCTTTATTTTTAGAAAAGCGCACATCTCTATTTATACGAAATGTACAATCCTTAGCAAGCAACTGTGCAATATCTTCATCGTGTGCGCCTATTGCTTGTATTAATTTTTCTGTAATGTCTTTTACATCTTCTTTAGCTACTTCGTATCTTTTTCTGTTGTCATCAAACCATTCTTTACTATTGTTTTTCTTTAAATCTGTAAGAAATTGTATGGTTGTTTTTTGTATCATATTTAGATTATTTTGTAACAGAAATAACTAAACATAATTTAGTTTCCAATTCATTAGCAATATTTATTTCGCCCATAATCTTTCAATATTTTCGTGTAAACTTTATGTTAATTGATTAGGGCTAATTTCTTTTTTTCATTTGTTAACAAATGCCTCTTTTTCCAACAAAGCAAGTTG
>JANXOQ010000030.1 GCA_025357775.1 Ferruginibacter sp.
TTCAAATGCCTAATACTAAAATAAAATTTGGAAATTTTTTAGATAGAGGGCAAGCAGACAGAGTAAAAAAACAAATAATGGGTATGAAATTAGTAACAAATAATATTTATGTAATATCTAGCATGGTAGAAATGAAAGTAGAGAAAAAAGACCCAAATGCAGCCGACGATAAAAATGATGATGATAAAAAAGCAACTGTGGTAAAAAAAAAGCGCCAATAAAAGTTAAAGCAAAAAAGAAGAAAAGAAATAAAAAAAATTTATGATTTTACAAAAGATAAAAGATCTTTCTGCTGCATATAAACAAGAATTTATAGACACTCGTAGGCACATACATAGCAAACCAGAGCTTAGCTATGTGGAGTTTGAAACATCTAAATATATACAAGCAAAATTAACAGAATGGGGAATACCTTTTGAAGTAATGGCCACTACAGGTGTAGTAGGTTTAATAAAAGGAAAAAATGCAAATGAAAGAATAGTTGCCCTTCGTGCAGATATGGATGCATTGCCAATTGTAGAAGAAAATGATGTGCCGTATAAATCTACAAATGCAGGTGTAATGCATGCTTGCGGGCATGATGTGCATACAACATGCCTGCTTGGAGCTGCTAAAATATTGAACGAAACAAAAGAGGAGTGGAGTGGTACGGTAAAATTAATTTTTCAGCCAGGCGAAGAAAAAAACCCCGGTGGTGCCAGTATAATGATAAAAGAAGGCGTACTTGAAAACCCTATACCACAAAAAATATTTGGCTTGCATGTGCATAATATTTTACAAGCAGGGGAGTTTAGTTTTAGAGGTGGTATGGTAATGGCTAGTACAGATGAAATTTACATAACTGTAAAAGCAAAAGGCGGGCACGCAGCAGCACCACAGCTTACAGCTGATTCTATTTTAGTTGCATCTCAATTAGTAGTAAGCTTGCAACAAATTGTAAGCAGAAATAATAATCCGTTTAATCCAACAGTACTTTCCATAACATCTATACAAGGGGGAAATGCTACGAATATTATACCAAGCGAAGTAAAGCTGATGGGTACTTTTAGAGCAATGAACGAAGAGTGGCGTTACAAAGCACATAATCTTATAAAAACTCAAACAGAATTATTGGTAAAATCAATGGGTGCAGAAGTCGACGTCAAAATTGATATTGGTTATCCTTTTGTAAAAAATGATGAAGAACTTTCTGCATCTGCAAAATTATTAGCAGAAGAATTTGCTGGCGCAAATAAAGTATCTGAAACTGAATTACGGATGGGTGCAGAGGATTTTGCGTACTATTCGCAAATAATACCAGCATGTTTTTACAGGCTTGGCGTAGGCAATGTAGCAAAGGGAATTACAATAGGTGTACACACTCCTACATTTAATGTAGATGAAGATGCAATAGAACATGGTATGGGTATGATGGCTTGGTTAGCGGTGATGGGTTAGACTAACCAAAACTTAATTGCTTTTGATAAACCAATGGTATTTTTTATCTTTAATTTACTTTGCAAATTTTGCCTATTTCATAACGACACATGTCTTATACTCGCTATTAATATCATTTCGTTTCTTATAATTACCACTTCTAATAGTATAGGTAGTATTTATTACATGCTTGCTTCATTTCTATTGGGTGGAGTAAGTTTACCAACACCTGCATTTGATCAACCTACCGTTTTTAATTAGCTCATACCCTATGAGTAGAAATGCAAGTGTGGGTATTGAATTTGTATGTATAGATAATGCAGGAATATAGGAACCAAGTCAAGTATTTATAACACTTTTTTTTCTAGTTTATATCCTTTGCAAGGTATTAGTGACAATGGAAGTTTAATGCATGTAAATAAATTAGGAAGATTTTTTTATTTAATCTGTTAAAATCAGTATTCGTTATTTAAAGTTTTTGGTTATTATTTTAAAAATGTTTAAGCGCTATTTATTTGTATGTAATTCAAAAGTCATTAGCAAAAGTCTTTTAAACAAAATTTAATTTTGTAAATTATGGTTCGTTATCTTTAGTCTCATAAAATATTTAATTATGAAAATTGGGTTTCATGGTGCTGCTAGGACGGTTACAGGAAGTAAACATCTTATTACATTGGATAATGGTAAAAAGTTGTTGTTGGATTGCGGGCTTTTTCAAGGAATGGGTGATAAAAGTGATGAATTAAATGAAAGCTTTGGGTTTAACCCTGAGAATATTAACTATGTAATACTTTCTCATGCGCACATAGACCATTGTGGGTTGCTGCCAAAGCTTGTAAAAGATGGTTATAAAGGAAAAATATATGCTACTCCTGCAACCAAAGACCTTGCCAGTATATTGATGGAAGATAGTGCTGGCATACAGGAAGGTGAGGCTCGCATGACTAACAAACGGTTGGCTTTACAAAAATTACCGCTTGTAACACCGCTTTACAATACATTAGATGCCATGGCAGCTGCTGAGCGTTTTGAAACCATAGAGTATGATATATGGTTTGCACTAGATGAAAATATTGAATGTAGTTTTACCGAAGCAGGGCACATTATTGGTAGTGCATCTGTACATTTACGCATAACCGAAAATGGTAAAAAAACTTGCATAACTTTTAGTGGAGATGTGGGTAGATATAAGGATATGATACTTCGAGCACCTGCTCCTTTTGAGCAAGCAGATTATATTTTGATAGAGAGTACGTATGGCAATACCCTACACGAAGAATTTGCTCCTACAAATGATATTTTGCTTGATTGGATACAAAAAACCTGCATTGAGAAAAAAGGAAAATTAATAATGCCAGCTTTTAGTGTGGGTCGTACCCAAGAAATTTTATATTCTTTGAACCAACTAAGTTTAAAAAATAAATTGCCTGCCGTAGATTATTTTGTAGATAGCCCGCTTAGTATGGAAGCTACGGAGGTTATAAAAAACCATTCATTATATTTTAATGAAAGCATACAAGAGGTGATGAAAATTGATAAAAACCCATTTGATTTTGAAGGGTTACATTTTTTAAAAACGCAAGATGAATCAAAACAACTAAATTATAGAAAAGAGCCATGTGTAATAATAAGTAGTGGCGGTATGGCGGAAGCTGGCAGGGTAAAACACCATATAAGCAACAATATAGAATGTAGTAAAAATGCAATTTTACTAACTGGATATTGTGAGGCACATAGCCTTGGTGGTAGATTGAAAAATGGGGATAAGGAAGTGCGTATTTTTGGCAAATGGCATGAGGTAAATGCTGCGATAGGGCAAATAAGAAGTATGAGTGCGCATGGTGATTACAATGACTTACTACATTTTTTGGCTTGCCAAAATACCAGCAAAGTTAAAAAAGTTTTTTTGGTACATGGGGAGTATGAGGTGCAGCAAGATTTTATGAAAAAGCTTTCCGATAAAGGTTTTGCTAATATTGAAATACCAGAAATGTATGCCGAAATAAATCTTTAAAAAACATTTTGCTTAAAAATTTATAAAAATTTGGTAATAAAATAGTACATGTATATATTTGCAAACCAAGAAAATAGTACGCCGTGTTGGTCAACCGGTTAAGACGCCTCCCTTTCACGGAGGAATAACGGGTTCGATTCCCGTACATGGTACACGGCAAAACGCCTTTCAGAAATGAAAGGCGTTTTTAGTTTAAAATATTAATCTCGTTTCGTAGATATGTTACCAATTTGATAAAAATAATCTTAGCTAAATATGTTTGTCAAATGAATAAATAAACATTAATCGTAGAATGCGATTTAAGTCTTAAATTATTCAATCTTTCAAAACCGTTTTTTTATTTTTTAATCTACCAAGGGCATAAACTTTAGAGGAGCCAATAGATTTCAAAACGATATAGATACTTAAAATATGATGTATTATGACGAAACATTTAATCGAATATATGATTCCTTTAGCAGAAGGTATAACTGGATTTAATGTTGAAACAACGTACGATAAATCTATTGCAATTAAGAAAATTAAAAGTGCGTTAGGAAAAATAATGATAATTACAGAAACTGAAAAAGTGGAAATTTTTAAAAACTATTGGATATTAAAAGCAAAAAACAAAAACGAAGAAGTAGAAATTTGGATAAATAATATTCACTTGGTATTTGCAATTAAAAATGCAAATGCTGTTTTCGAAAAAAAAATTATAGATGCATTAGAAAATACTGCCGCATATTGTAGCAATAAACTTTGGGAAATAAAAGTAACAGAAGGTGCTTTAAAAAATTTAAACAAACACGAATTAAAACAAATAAAATATTGGAACCCCAAAACATTAGGAGAAATAATTTTTAATAATTGGGATTGAAGAATCTAAAAGTAAGTAATAATAAAAATGACAAAAGAATATTTAGAAGAAATTAAAATTCGTTTATCCAAATCAAGCCCTGGTAATTGGATTACCCAAGTTGAAGGAAGAGACGAAGGATGCGGTAGCCATTTTATAATGACTGGAGTTAAAAATGCAAATGATTATTTGTCTAAAGAAAGAGGAGACGATATAGAATTTGCATCTGGATTTACAATAAACGACCAAGATTTTATTGCCAATGCAAGGCAAGATATTCCTTTGCTTATTGCAGAAGTAGAAAGATTACAAAATTAATTTCTAATGCTTGATTAAAAAAAATAAAAAATTATGAGCTCCTATTCTACATTATCACTCACAATGATTTTTAAAAAAGAAACACCAACTCATTGGACAGATTTTTTTACAAAGCAATAAAAGATGAACGATTGCCAAGTTTTTTATATGAATTTGATTTTGCTACAACAACAAAAATTGATTTGGCAAAACCCAATATATATATATGTGAGTACGTTGCAAAAACATATACCGATGGACAGCCAAACAACCGATACCATTTACACATTTTGCAAGAATTCGATATTGATGCCGCTGCCGAAATCTATGCACTTTTAGCAACATTGGCCGGCTTTGCAGAGGATAATGCAATGGCAGGATATATAAAAGATGAAACAGGAAATACCAATTTATTTGCATTTAAAGAAGAATTAATTTATTGGCAAATGAACGTGAAAATAGAAACAGAAAATGCCAAACCATTAAACTATTTTGACTTAGTAGCCATTGGTTATAAAATTGTAAATACCGAAGGAACAGAAGCTGAAATTAATAAGCTAATGAATGTATTTGATAAAAATGTACCACATCCAAATGGCTCCAATTTTTTTTTCTATCCTGAAAATTATAATGCAAGAAAAGATGATATTTCAACATATAAACCTACAGTAGAAGAAGTGGTGCAGATGTGTTTGGATTATAAACCAATAGAATTGTAAATGAAAGAAAAAGAATTTACAGAACAAATTAATGTAGACCAAATTCCTTGGAATCGTTTACTAACCGTTTACGGCAGGGCAACGGAGTTTCCAAATTATATCTACAAATTATTATCACACAATATTAAAGACCAAGAAAAAACAATTAAAGATATTGATTTGATGCTTATTCATCAAGATACGGTGATGCCTGTTGTACCTTTTGCATTAATTATTTTATATAAATCACTAAAAAGAATACCGCTATTTCATCCATAATTAAAAGCATAAAAAGCAGTGTAGAATATCAATTTTACCTTGCAAAATATACAGGAGGTGAATTAACCAAAACACCAATCTCATTAAAAGAATTACTGCAAGAAGAAAATTTATTACCTGAATTTATTAATGAAGAAATGGATGAATCTATTATAGCAAATTATCAATTCGGTATGGCTTATGAAAGTGCAATAGTGCAATCGCAAAATATTATCAACTATTTTGAATCCATAAATAATTAATGAAAATGAAAATTTTAAAAACAGGTATAGCATTACAAATTATTGCCTTACTTATGAATGCCGCAAATTTCTTTCTAATCAATTCGCCTTTTCAAAAACTCGTTAATTTTTGTGGTACTTCATTGCAATAAATAGTGTTTTTCTCTCTTGGGCTTATTTTGCTAAAAAAGTTGAATTAGGAAAATTAAAAAATTGGGCTTTAGTATTGGGAGTAATTACTCTTTTGATTATGATAATATTTGCCATTATGTTATTTTTTACTCATTATTAAATTGAATCAAAAATTAATACACCGATTAAATTAATAAACAAATTGTAAAATAAAATAAGCTTTACAAATTTTAAAAAATATGTCTAAAATAATAACATCAACCCAAATTGGGACACTAACACAAAATGCTGAATTTGAAGATTGGTACGAAAGTGAACCATTTGTAATTCCGTTTTTAAATAATGAAAAATTACAAATAGTTTATGAGTTCGATGCTGAAAAAGATGCAGCTTTTATTAAAGAAGCTGATGCTGCTATTCAGAATTTTTTGCAATTAGATAATGCTAATAAATTAAATGTAAGTGATTTGGTTTATAAAAATTGTAAAGATTTTTTAAATGATATTGGCTACGACGAACTCAATAAAAAACTATGGGAAATAACTGATACCAAAGAGATTTGGACGTATGTGCAACCTGATAAAATTACTGTAAAACGCTCTGCTTACGATGATAAGGCAATTTACATTTTAATACTTTGTGAATGTGCTTGGGAGCAAGAACACGGCTGGCAACTATTATTTAAAAATGGCGAAAAATTAGATAGAGTAAGCGACCAAGATTTTAATTTGACGGTAAAATTTCCACACGAAATAGAAAACGAATTAATTATTGCTAATAGTAAATTGAAATTAGAATATGGCGAATTTAATGAAATGAGAATGGGCGGACCCAATTGTGCAACTTGTGATTTTATAAACGGTGATTTTAAAGAACGCCTTTCAGTTATAGCTTTCGATAAAGGAATTATCAATCACTCAATAGCTGTGGTGGCTGTTGCAGAATTTTTTTCAGAAGATAATGCCTCAGGAAGCCGCTGTATAGTAGTGTTTGCCGAACCTTTTAAAATAATTCGTTTGCCCAATAAATATCCGGGAAGTATCGAATTCACTCGTATTGACCAATACCATTTGCATTTGCGTTATTATGAATTTATTGGTAGCGAAGGTGTTTGGAAAATGGATATTATTGAACATACATCAATTTGAAAAATTATTAAATATCAATCGAACACTACAAAAAAGAAATGACAATAAATTTTTTAAACAACGGTATAGCAGAAACTTCTGAACATTTTGAAAAAATAATTGCAGAAAATATTTTATTACTTATGCCAAATAAAGCGGTAAAATTTAAAACAAGTAAAGCAACATTGGCTGTGGCTTACAATAAAAAATTGATGAACTTTACTATTATGCTTGATGGTAATTTTATAGAATCTGTAAAAACAGCAAATGAAGCAATAGAAAGTTTATTAAGCTTGTATAAAGGGTTGTAAAAAATTTAATTAAAAAATAATTACAAATCAATTAAAAGCAAATCAAAAAAATGAATTTAGTCTATAAAAATCTCAAACAGATTTACCCCAATGCTGTTTCAATTGGAGATTGTTATATGGAGACAAATGGCTCTACTTTTCTGCTAAGTGAATATGTTCTTGAAGGAGGCATTATTGATGAAAATTTCGGTATTTCTTTATTAGCAAAATATGGTGCTTCCAAAACGCCTGACGATATTATTGAAGCTTGGAATACGATTGTAGTATATAAATCTGCTACGAATGAAATAATAGAATTGCCCGAAAAATATCATACACAAATCAAATTTTTATCCATAGAAAAAGATAAAATTAACTTGCAAATATTAGAGGTAGGCGATGTGTGGGTAGATGAAGTATTCGCTGTAGATTTTGAAGCGATTCACACTCCAATAGCCTACAATTTTGTGCCATATACTTCATTTGAAAATGTGCATTTTGGTATGCCAATAAGCGAAGCAAGAAAGTGCTTTAGTGTATATGTAGAGCCATTTAAAAAGCCCGAAGATTGCACCGTTCTTGCGTATGATAAATTGGGATTTTATCTTCATTTTGATAAAGAATTATTATTAGAATATGTAGAAATATTTGGGCCAATAAAATTGAACTTAAATGGCGTTGAAATATTTGATGTATTCAAAAATGATTTAGTAAATTCAGTAATAAATCAAAACATAGAGCATAAGCTCGGAGGGCAAGATATTGATATAAAGCAATAGGGAGCTTATGTGTCGGGCATAAAAAAATCAATGATAGATGAGATGATAAAGATGTAACACCGTCTAAAATTACTTATATGGGATTGTACCGAAAGGGATATTACGACAAAATGGTAGAATTACTTGGCCCTTATTGGATGAGTGCTTAGTTGATTTTATAGTTTTACTTTCAATATTAAAAAAAATAAAAAAGTGATAAATCTCCCACCAAAATTCAAATTAATTGCTAAAGAAGCTTTGCAGTATAGAATAAAATCTATGCAAGATTTGCTTGATAATCCTAATACGAAGGACGAAGAATTGGCTGCAATTGCTGATGGCAATGATATTCCAATACTTGAAGCTGTAATTAATAACTTGGAGTTATTAGAAAAAGATAAAAGAAGATGCTACAATTTATTGAAAGACGAAGATGGACTTATGTTGCAAGAAGAAGGCAGGCCTTATGACGAAACCCAACATTTTCTTTTTTCATTTTTGGCAAAAGATTATAACGAAGCAGGAAGTATAATGAACAAATTTATGGATTGGTCGCAGTACATTCCAATGCCTGAGCATATTGCTACAAAACGAACTTTGACTTTATTTGATGAACACAAAGAACCTATTGCCGATGTAGATGTATTTTTTTATCAACCACAAGAGCTTGACGACATCACAAGTAGCTGTGAGTTCCATATAAATATTAATCATAAAAATCCAACAGGAATTGGTTGGAAAAATAAAACAGAAAGTTTAGGTGCAAAAAATATTGCCGGCGTAGATAGCACACAAGCCTTACTATTAGCTATGCGTACTGCTGAAGTAATTATTGAATGCTATAACAACGATAATAAAAATAAAATTTATTGGTTGGAATATGGGCAAAAAGCAATGCTTTTACATTTAGGAAATATAACTTTAGACGAAAATAATTTATAAAATATAATAAGATAACTAATGCATTTTCTAGTAAATACGATGCTATAATAAAATTTTTTGATAAATTTCACTTTAAAGATTTTTTGAACAAGTAAGAAAATCTTCAACTTATAAAGAGATTTTTTCAAGCAATTGATAAACTTGGTAATTTATATTTGAATATAGGTTATTAACAGGTTTTTAGTACAAATGAAAAAAAGGAATTTACACAGCATCAATTATTAGAAACTAATAGATGAAAGCACAATTCAAGCAAAAAGAATTTAATATTGAAAAACTTAAAAAGGTTGTTCAAGATATTGAAGATTAAGAAATTGCTAGAGTAATATAAACTTTTGTAAAAGACGATGATTTTGAAAAAGAACCTACAACAGAAATACCTGTAAAACTTATACTAAATAAAAATAGAAAATTTACTGAAGTCAAATGAAAAAACTACTCTTTATACTATTAGCTATTTCAACTTTTGCCAACGCACAAAACGATACGATTTGGATGAGCAAATTCAATAGTATGACGACGAAACATTCGGCAGAATATTTTAGAATAATCAAGAAAATTAATGAAAAATCTTTTTTAATAAATGATTATCGACTTAACAAGACCAAAATACTCGAACAAACTTGTAACATCAATGAAGACAAAACTTTTGACGGAAAGGATACTAATTTTTTTGAAGATGGAAAAACAGTATCAATATTTGAAATAAAAAACAGCTACATCAATGGTAGGGCTATAAGTTTTTTGAAAAGCGGTAGTAAAACCGAGTGTATTTATAAAAATAATATACCTTTTGAGGGCAGTATTACTTTTCAAGAAAAAGGTTATTGCGTGCAACATATTGCTAAAAATGGTTTGCCTCTATCAGATAAATATTATAATGATGACAACGAAAATTCAGGCTACGTTGATACTTTTTTAAACGGAATTAAAACCCGAAAATCATTTGATAAAAATGGAATAATTATAGGAGAAGCGATTTATGATAAAGAAAATAATGTTGTGAGCGGTATTGAAGGACAATATTCATTTGAAGCACCTTTAGTTTTACATAAATTAATACATTATAAAAACAAAAAAATAGTTAAAGAAGTTTTTTTGCTAAATAATGGAAACAAAAGAGAGATAAAAACCTACAATATTAACAAAACGGAAACAACTGAAACTTTCGATAATAATTCAGTAAAAGTTGGTACTTTAACAGAGAAGGATGGAATCCCAATACTTCAAGGAAAACGCTATTCTTATTATGATCCTCTTTTTAAAGAAATTCCTGAAAGTTTAATTACCTATAAGCAAGGAAAATTTTTTGAGGAAATTGTTTATGACAAAAAAGCTGTTATAAAAATTAAAATTGATTATAACGAACAAGGCTACTTTAAAAATAAAACGCATTATGATAAGAATGGAAAAATTATAGGTAAACTATCACAATTTGGAGAAGGCGGAATAAATGGATTAGATATTCATGGAAATCATTTTGTAGAATATAAAAATGGTAAAAAAATAAGCGACAAAGAATTTTATAATTCGGGAGAACTTTTAAGTAGTGAAATCAATAATATAATTACTTATTTAGACAAAAAAGATCAAAAAATTGGAGAAATAGACGGTAATTTCAAAAGAGATGGTGAATTCTATAATTCTCCATACGAAGGAATTGTATATAGCTATAGTGATAATAATGATTGTTTAAGCGGGTATAGAAAATATAAAAAGGGAGTTTTAGTTGAAGGTGTAAACTATTTTTATGAAAGTTGTAATTATATTATTGAAAATCAAAAATTTTATAGTGATAAACAAGAAGCTTATAACACTTATTATGGAGCTCCTATCAAGCAAATCAAGTATTTTAAAAATGGTATGAAAAAAATCGAGTTTCTTGATTATATAGGTAATGAAGAATTTGGTAAAATAATTTATTATGATCCTACGGGTAAAAAAATAGGTGAATATGATAAAAATAAAAACGAAGGAACAAAATGCTTTTATTATGATCAAGAATCAGAAGATTTGGAAAGTATTGAAACGTATAAAAATGGCAAATTGCAAAATGAAAAAAAATTTCATCAAACCAAAAATTTCTTTGGCAACATTGTAACAAAAATTGAGCTGTTTGAGGAGATTGATCACTCTAAATAAATTGAATTATGAAAGCGATAGATATAATCTCGTTTCTAGGACAATCAGTAAGTGAAACTTCGTTTTTCACTTTTCTTGAAAGCCATAATTTTGACACCAAAAAATTCTCCAAACTAGGTCAAAGACAAAATAAAAAACTTAAAAGAATCGAAGCAATATCGAAACTTCACGGAATTGAGTTGCGATTTACAATAGAAAATGAAATTTTAGAATTGAATGTAATCGTTTTTTCGAAACCACAATCTGATGGCTTGCAAGCGGTTTATGAAATTGAATATCCGTTTGGTTTGCATTTGAATCAGAAAAAAGAAGATTATGAAATTATTCTTGGAGATTTTGTTGGTTTTGACGAGCCGCAATCAAGAGAGTTTCACTACAAAAATTATGCAATTACAAGATTTTTTGAACCAAAAGATACTGACAAAAAAATAAAGAGTTTTGGAATTTTTGTAAAAAATCATTTAAAATAAAAAAATATTGAAGCAGTAGTATTTAAAGGTTACATTATATTAATAATTATTGTAACATAAATAATATGGTTTTTTGTTTTTTTGTTCAAGAAAAACAAGAAACTCGCATGGATATTTATAGTTGTAATTATTGGATTAATGCTTATTTGTGGCTTATTCTATTTATGGTTATTACAATCGCTTCAAGGCACAATGCCTAGACTTTAAATAAATATGAAATAAAAAGTGATACTGTAAATAATTTAAAATAAACAAAACAGATATGAAAAATTTAATATTACCATTAATAATGATTACACTTTTAAGCCAAGCCCAAGAAATAGATAACAAACTATTGGGGAAATTCACTACAAAAGATAAAAAATCATTGTATTCAAGTTTTAGTTTTGATAATAACGGTAAATCAGAAATTGATGAATTTGGGAAAGGTGATTATTTTATTAAAGGCGACACATTAATAATATTTCCCGACAAGGATATTTTTAAATTTATTCTAAAAAACAACAAACTAATTGGTGTTTCAAATTGGGTAGATAAAGAAGTTTGGACAAAAAACAATGAAGCAATAAAAAACAACAGAAAGAATGATGAAATGGCAAAAAACAATGCCAATTTATTGAACGAATATTATGTAAAAACAAGGTTGAAAAGTGACCCAATATTGATGCTTTTTGATGAAAAATTGAAAGAAGATTACATCAATAACTTAAATAATTTATGCGATAAAAATTTAGTTAGAGCTTGCAAAGAATTATTTGGAATGGTGACCTTGGAAAATGCAGGAGGAGTTGGTGCTGTGATAGACAACAAAACAAAATCTAAGATAAAACCAAATGAAAAATTGCAAAGAATAATAGATAAAGTAATAACATTGGATACTACCGAAGGGGAATATTTAAATGAGTTGTATCAAACAATGATTAGCAATACAGATAAAGGAAAATAGTTTGAAAACTTTTATTACAGAGGCTATATAACGACTCTAAAACTTAATAAATGAAAAAAATAATTTTAATAATTGTCATTTTAATTAATACAAATGCAATTGCCCAAACAATAATCAATGAAAAACTAATTCCTTTTCAAGACAAACAAGAAAAATGGGGTTATCTTGATGCAGATTCTGATAAAATTATGATTGCACCAAAATACTATGGTGCAAGTTTGTTTATAAACAGCATTGCATCTGTTTATAACAATAATCCAAACTCAAAAACGCTCTATGATAAATCACTTTTTAGATATATTCGTGAAAATGGGACTGAAATAATGCCAATAAATTTTAGTAACGTTTATGATGTAAAAGATCTGAACGATTCAATTATTACTAACCTAAAATTCATTGCGCTTGATAATGAAGAAAACGGGATTTTAAAATTACCCGAAGGCAAATGGCTTGTTGAACCAGGCAAATACAAATATTTTAGATTTTATGCAGTTAATCAATTTTTAGCAGATGCCATAGATTTTTTTGATGATGGTAAGAAATATAGCGCACCGAATGGTTGCAACATCAAACATGTTGATTTCGAAAACCGATTTTTTGATATTACAAAAGGCGAAAACGAACCCAATAGCGGCGTTTGTACCTGGGAAGGAAAAATTATTGTATCTCCTTCCTGCTGATCGACATGAAGAGCCCCGGCGTCAGCGTCCGGCCGATCATCACGCTGG
>JANXOQ010000335.1 GCA_025357775.1 Ferruginibacter sp.
GTTACAGATTTAATAGAATAAAATCATTCGATAGTATCTTCCATAATCTAACTTGTAGAATGATTAAACATAAACCAGTTTATTTAACACAATTAAAAATGGAGTGAGTAAGTGCCTACTTCAATATTTTTATTTAAAATAAATTACATACTTATTTTGTTACTTGTAGATGTTGCTATAGTATTTTCTTTTTGATTATTTTTTTTAGCCATTGGCATAGAAGGAACATTTTTTAAAATTTCTACAAGCACAGACGCTATACCTGCTACCGTAGTTACAAAAACAGCCGCAGCCTCAGGCAACTTAAGTTTGGTAGATAAATCATTTATTTTATTTAAAGCACCGTTTAATTGGTTCATAACTACTCCACTCATGTGGTTACCTTTTGTTTTTAAAGTAGCAATAACTTCGTTTAGTTTTTTAATAGTAGGAGCCGCTTGTTTTTTTAATTTTAGCGGTTGAGCATTTAAAGTATTAACTACTTTTTCAAATCTATTTATTAAATTTTGCACATCATTTGAAGTGTTATTATTATAGTTGCTAGCAGCCTCTGTTAAGGGTGCTATTGCTATTGGAGGAGGGCATTGATTATTATTGTTATTGTTCTGAGGATTTTGTTCTAAAATCTTTATTTTGCGTTCCACTCTTATTCCTAACATTTGTAAATTCTCAACTCTTAGAGATGGCTTTTGAAACGCTTTTTCAGCATTAATTCTTTGTAAAATCTCTTTTAGTTGGTTTACTGAAGGTGGTGGACATTGCTGTAGTAAAGTATTCAATACTTTTTCTATATCAATGTTGGTTGCTATTCTATTTCCGTTTGTCTGTGCAACTTCTGATTTTATATTATTTGCCATTAGCTTTTCTGTATTTTTATAAATGTGATTGTTATACAAACAAGTAAAGTAGTTTTAATATTTTATTTACCATGTACAGATAATATTTTTATAATCTAAATTATTATTTTATTATTAATTAGATCAGAAGTTATTTCCATTATTTGTAAAATAAATTTTAATTTTAAATATGCGGCTTAATGTTTAAATTTTATTACTGGATTGTTATTTGGAGTTACGTGTTCTATTGGTATTATCTGCTCTTTGCTTGGAGTAGCTTTGGGAAATTCATAAAGTTTAAAACTATCTGCATGTGTAGGTTTAAATTTTAGCAAATGCCTATTTGCTATCAACTTGTCTAACATAGCCATGCCTTCCTCGTCTGATGTTATAATATATATCCCGTTGTTTACGGCTGTTTTTACCAAATTAGCTTTATGAACATGAGCCTCAGGTCCCCATAAATGTTTAAATTTTACTTTAGGGTCAGCAATTATAATAACAGTTGGTTTGTAGTTATAATTATAAAAATATATACTTTTAGGATCATTAGTAAGCTGATGTATTTTGAGACTTAAGGAAGTTTTTACTTCTACATTAAAAAAAGAAGTGGCAATGTCAATCTCTCCGACTTTGCTTTCAAGCCTACCATCTTTAGTTAAAAACTTTGTTTCAATACCTAATATTTCCGATTTCGGTAATTGCTTCCCCAAAAAATCTAATATAAATCTTTCTGATTCTAGCCCTTTTACTCGTTGCACCGACTTTTCTGTTGCAATTTTTTTAGATAATTCTTCTACTAATTGAGAAACTTTCTTTTGCTCGTACCTCTGCCAATAAATAGTATTGCCACTGGGGTTTACCCATGAGTACATTTTGTTCGCTTTATCATAAGCAACTGGCGGTATATAAACTTTGGTTTTTGGAGCTTGAGGAGGCACAATTTTTTTCGTAACCTCTTTTATTGCTTGTTTAGTTTCTGTTTTTGTAATTAATTTTAGAACCTTTCGTAGTAAATCTAGTTTTAATCCCATAATATAGCCTTTGTTTAAAAAGTCATAATTAATATAATATTACAAAAATCAAAATAGTAATTATGAAATTAATTTTCAAACAATAATTAACTTTTACAGAAACCAATCAATTTGCAAATTTTAAATATATGCACTTGTTTGAGAAGACTATTTTTGCAATTTTGTATAATGTGGTTATATAATTATTTTACAGAAAAAAAGAGGTTTACATGTTTTTATTACCATATAAATTTTTATTATTTTCCATATATTTTTTAGTTGAATATCCATTATAATGAAAAAAATAAAATAATGAATGAATTGTAGATTGCTATTGCCTCAATAAATCTTTCTTATTTTTTAAAAACTTATTTTATGATATGGTAAAACCAATATTATTTTCCCTTTAAATGTTATAAAATATAATTTATGGCACATAAAGAAATTCCACAAGAGCTTTTAAAAGGTTATGGTACTTACAAACAGTTATCAAATGCGCTTAAGGCGTATAAATCTCCAACCGATGCGCAATTAAAGCAAATTGGAGCAGCTAATTTTCAGGGAATTCTTGATGAACGAGTTGATAAAGAGGATTTTATGAGAGGGCTTGCATTAGGTACATTAGGTGGCCCATTGAATATAAAAGAAGAATCAGAAGTTGCAAAATATGTAGTTATTGATTTAACAAAAAAGTACGAAAAGGATAGAAATATGAATTATGTAACAATTCCTTTAAATAATTTACCAAAAGAAATGCATAATCTTGTAAAATCATATAATAATGCCATACAAAGGGAAGCAAGTTTAAAAATTCAAGGTGCTAAAAGCCAGTTAAGAGAAAATGGCTTAACTGTATCTTTAGGAATAAAATAATAGTAATTTCATCTTGATTTACAAATTAGCCTAAAGATTAATGTTCAGCTTTTAGAAGACATTACACCAATCATATAAAAGTTTAGTAAATAAAATTTTACACTTGCATAATGTTGTGTGCTAAGGTAAAAATAATTATGTATTACTTTAACTAGATATTTTAAGCTTAAGAAATTTAAATAACAATACCCAAATTTTAAATAATTTGGGTATTGTTTTATATAAAAATAAAAATGCATAATATTATTATCTCCTAGGTTGTGGCTTTGGTTTAAATGCGCCTGCTGGTGGATCTTTTATCCCAGGTGTTTTTTGAGATGGTACAGGGGAAGAATTTATAATTTTAAGAAGCTTGTCTAACAAATTTGAACTGTTTGCAGGTGCTTGTGCTGGTGGAGCAGATTTCATAATACCATCAAGCTGTTCCTTTAAATGTGTTCCTTTCTGAGGAGTACCTATCTCGTTATTAATATACTTAGAAGAACCATTTAATGCCTTATCTTGAACTGATTTATTAAAAATCTTGTTAATTCCAATATTTGCATTAGGTATTTTATTTATAGCATTAGCAAACTCAATATGCATCTTTTGCAATGCCTCTTGAAAAGGTACTGCAATTTTAGGGTTACTTTTTGCTATACCCTGCCAAACTTCTTTTACGCTGATATTTAAATTTTTTGCTACATTTTCTGCAGCTTCTTTAGAAAATTTTTCACCAAGTTTTTCAAATATTGTAGATGCTTTTCCATTAAATTGTAGTGCTAGCTTTTGTAAAGCAGGGGACACTTTGGCTATTTGTATAGCAGCATTTCTATACAAAGCTTGCATGGCAATACTTGATTCTTGAATTACAGCTGGAACACTTTTAATTGCTACACCAATATTTTTTAAATCTTCTAACCATTGTAATGGGTTACCACTATCATCCCCCATTGCTACTTTACTATTTGTAGTGTTATTTTCGTTTTGAGGTAATTTTTCATTTTGTGCCATAAACTTACTTTTTAATACTTCTATAAATTTATTAAAATTATAGAAGTAGCTATTTTAATATTTTACATTGTTGGTTTTATACCTTTTGGCCCACCGTTGTGTTGTTGGTTTGGTGTCTTTTTTATACCTTGTTTTTGAGCATCATTAGCAGCGGTACCCACGCCTCCACCAAATTCTTGTCTTTTATTTAACCAGGTTTTTACCGCAGCTGGGTCGCTATTAGCATCTGGTAAAATAGTAATAGCACCTTTTGAAGTTCCACCTTCACTTATCTGACCCGTTGGTGAAGGATAATTTTTATTAAAAGTTTCTTGTGCAGATGCCCTTGCTGTTTCAACATTTTGCTTGAGCGTAGCATTTGGGTTATCCTTTTTTGCTTGTTCAAATGCTTTTAAAAAGGTATTGTAACCTTGTTTCCAAATTTCTGAGTGGTTGGTTGGTACTTTTTTCTGTGGCATAATTTGTGTTTTTAAATTAATGAAAATCTATTAGTTTTTTAAAATATTTAGTTTTTTTAAAAGTTAAATATTACTTTTTTTATTTTTTTTCAGTTTACAAAAAATAGTTCAATCGGTATTTTTACCTTTTTAGTTTATTGCTTTTCTCCTTATTGTTTTGTTGGCTTTTAATGTTTTTCTTTCCTATCAACTCTACATCTTTTGCAGCTGTACCTACACCACCACCAATTTCTTTAATTTTTTTATTCCAATCCTCCAATTTGTTCCAATCTTTAAGAATATCAGGTAAAAATGTATTTGGTCCTTTAGCGTTTTGTAAATTACCGCTTGATGAATCTTTTGGTTTAGGATAAATACCATAAATAGTTTTCTCAGCAGATGCCCTTGCTGTTTCAATATTTAGCTTTTGGGTAGCATTAGGGTTATCCTTTTTTGCTTGCTCAAACGCTTTTAAAAAGGTATTATAACCTTGTTTCCAAAGTTCTGAATGATTGGTTTTTGTACTTTTTTCGGACATAATATTTTTTAGTGAATCTACTGAAAAATTCAACAACTTTTTTTAAATATTTTATGCTCTCATTTTTTGTTTTTTTGCTGCATTAGGTTTTTCAATTATATTTTGTGTAGTTGGGCTGATAATATTGTTTTCTTTTTGAAATTTTTCAGCAGCTTGTTTATATCCAAAATTATAGGCAACATTAAAAATATCTCTTATTTCTTTTGTTAAAGCAGGGTTATTTAAAACCGGTGGCGTATTCATGTTATTTGTTGCAAGTAACAATGCCTCGCCTGCAGTATTAGTAAGGTTACTTGCAGTATCAATGTTTTTATCAAATTTTTGAGCCCCTAAATTTTGAGCCTCTAATTTTATAATTCCATCTAAAACGGATGTGTTAATGTCTTTTGATTCTTTTTTTTCTGTAAGTGGAGTGTATCCGTACTTTAATAACTGAGCATTTGCTACTACTTCAAAACCAATTTTATATGCATTTATAAGTAGGTATTTAGTTGCAGGCGTAAGACTTGGGTCATTTTGTATTTTTATTGATTTTGCTTTTAAAATATTATTAACATCTTTTAAAGCTTTTTCAATTGGTATTTTATAAGCTGTTGCAGAGGGTTGTAGTTTTATGGCATCATTAAAAAGTTTCATAAAATCATCAGCACCGTTTTGTTGTACTTTTCCACTAATAACATCAGCAGTAAACTTTATATTTAAATCTTGTGTTTGCTTTGTTTGTGTAGGTTGCATTTTTTTTTGGCTCATTTTTTATTTTTTATTTTTTTTTTAGAAATTTAATAAAACCTTTACCAACGTAATCCTCCCGGTGATCTTACTGGCTTTATTTCATTGTTTTGTACCTTTTCTTTAAGAAAAACATCTTTTATTGCAGTTATAACACCAGCCTTTCTTTGGTCTACTTCGTCAGCAGATTTTGGCTCAGCAATTGTAGGGTTTTTTGCATCAATATTTTTAATTTGCCCCATAGCTTCTTTAGCTTGGTTATAAGCAGTAGCCCAAGATTTAGAATGCGGCAAAGCTCCTAATTCGGGTTTTATACTAGTATTCTTAGATAATTCTTTTACAATATCTTTTAATGCTGATTTAAAACCTCGTTGAAATTCTAATTTATCTATAGGCGAAGTAGGCATTTTGTCAATGGCTATATCCATTTTTTTTGTTCCGTATATAGAATTTCTAATTGCGTTTATAGCTTTATTGTAACCTTCTTTCCATGAGTTTGTGTGATTTACAGGAGTAGTTGCAGTTTGGTTCTGCGGAGTATCATATATAAAACCACGGCTTTCCAACATTTTTACCATTTCATTTTGCCCATTTTTAACTCCAATAGTATAAGCAGGCTTATCTGCTCCTTTGTATTCATTAATTAAACTATCAGCCATTTTTTTTACATCGGGTATTTGTTTAGCATCAGAAAAATCATTTAAAAACCTTGTTTTATCTAATAAATCAACAAAGCCCTTAAAAGTGATAGATTTTTCTGCTTTGTTGGGAGTATCTGTTGTTTGAGCGTTTTTTGACATATTTTATTTTTTTGTTTTCAATCTAATAAAGCAAAAGAGTAAATTTTTTTACTATGCTTTTCTAATTTTTTTTATGCTTTTTTAAAAACTACTTTATAGAAAAAACTTTTGCCACATATTTTTTGAAAAATCTAAAAAGCAAAAAAAAATTGTACATATATCATTATTTACAAGTTGGTTATTGTTTTTCCCAAATGCACTTTATATCGTTATAGATATTATTAATATAAAAGAAAGAACACCAGTACCTGTTCGGTTAGATGATACACTTTTGTTTATTTCTTCTTTTGCAGGGCTCGCATTTGCGTCAATTAAAATATAGAAATTTTTTTATAGCATTATCAACACTTATTCCACTTGCACAACAAAATATTTTAAACTGCTAAATGAAATTGAATGAAACGATAACATTTAAAAATTAGAAATAAAAATATCTTTTTTTAATTGATTACTACTGCTTTGTAGCGTTTTTTCTACACAAAAAAAGTAGTTTGTAAAATATGTTTTAAACATTTTATTTATAATTTTATTAGCTGAAAACCTTAAAAACAATAACACTTCTATTTTTATGTATTTTTTTTAGTTTAAAAAGTATAGCGCAAGCAAATTGTGTAAATCAATTTTATTTTTTAGATGTAACCTCATCAAGTACATCTTCGTACTCAAGTAAATATCCATTAAATAATGATCTTTATCCTACAAATGCTTTATTAGTTGGATATGGATCAGGAAATAACTACATCTACAGTGTTACAATAACAAATGCTCCAACAAGGTTAAAAGTTTCTGCTGGATTAAGCAATTATGGACCCACACAAAGTACCGATGCATCAATGACTATTCATTCCGCATGTCCTGCTACAATAGGTAATAGAATAGAAACATTTACTGGGAACAATAACCAAACTAAATATGTAACATTCCCAACCAATGGGGATTACTATTTTGTTTTTGATGAAGGTTCATCTACTACAGATTCTTATGCTAGTTTTGGTCTTTCCAAAGCTTGGGAAACGGTTCAGCCTGGAGATTGGAATAACCCTGCCACATGGTTAGGTGGTGTAATACCAGATACAAGTTTTGGAAATGTAAATTTAAATCATAATGTATTTATAAATTCTCCAGCATTAAAATCTTGTGGTACAATAGTTACAGGTTCAAACACACTAACTATAAATGCTGGGGCAATACTCACTACTGGTAGTACCTCAACGGGTAATGCCTACGGAAATTCCAACAGGTCTTTTAATGGAAATTTAAATATGGATAGTGGTACGTTTAATATAAATGGAGGATTTTATTTAGGAAACTTCACTTTTAGTGGAGGCACTATAAATGTTGATGGCAATGATGGAGTAGGATCTTCAGGATCAATCTTTGGCCAAAGTGTTTGTGGTGTAGGTGGAATACAAAATGTTACTGGTGGTCGTATTAATTTTTTGGATGGAAAGTTCAATAGTTATAATTTATATTATGTAAATGATTGTATTTTTAATTATAATGGCTACGGAAATCAGTCATGGGGCGAAGGATGTGTAGTTACTATTGGGGGAGGGGATGATACGCCGGGTTTTGGGGTTAACAAAAGCAAATTTGGAATTTGCTGTTCGCAAAATTATGGTACTTTTACTTTTGGAACTTTGGTTGTAGCAACAGGAACAACTGCAAATAACGGCGGTTTGTATACTTATAGAACTTTGTCTTGCAAAAATTTAATAGTGAATGCCGGTTCAGAATTATTTGGTGGTGGCACAAATAAAATAACCATTAAAAAAAATCTAATAAATAATGGGTTAATTACTTGTGGAGATATAATACCTCCACAAACTTATGATTTTAGACATGGTATTGTGTTTTCAAAAGAAGATTTTCAACTATACAACCCTTCGCAAGGTACATATTACAACAATTTTGTTGCAGCAGATTATCCGCAATCTATTTCTGGAACAGGTTTTTTTAGAAACAGTTTTGATGCTTCAATACCAACATCACAACAAGAGAATGTTATAAGTAATTTACAAGTTTATAATTTAAAAGAATATGGAGGCCTTACCCTAAATATGCCTTTAAAAGTAGAGCGGCTAAACATAGGCACTGGCAGAATAAATACTACAAATACAAATTTATTAACATTAGGATTGGGCTATAATGATGCAAACACAGGTAATGTTGCCGAAGGAATACTCTCTGCTATACCTTTAACAGAATTAAGCACAACGCCTACCCCTACTTCTATAGCAGACTGGAATACAGGCTGGGTAAATGGTCCATTTAAAAGGTGGTTTACAGCAACTACAAATAATGCTGAAAAAACAATTTTTCCAATAGGTGATTCTACAGATGCACAAGTTAGTAGTATACAATATACAACAGCACCAACCGCTGCTGGATATTTAATTGGTAGGTTTATTAAAGGAGTTCCATTAGGAGGTAGAAATATAAACCTTACCGACCCAGCAGTTTCTGGTAATATTAATTTTATAGCAGATTATGGGTATTGGAATATTTCTCCATCAGCAACTACTGGTGCAGTTGGTGGCAGCTACACAAGCAGTTTTTTAGGTAAAAATTTTAATGCTAATGGTTCACACCCCAATTTTGTAGAGATAAAAAGAGCGACTGGTTCTTTATTGTCAAGTGATTGGGCTTTGCCAGGCACGCACATACCATCTAGTAGTGCTGGAGGTATTTTAGTGAGTAGGTCAGGGCAAATGGGCTTTTCGGAATTTGCAATTGGTCAAACTTTAGTACCACTTTCTTCAAATAATATATTTTTAAAAGGCTATGTTGATAATAATAATAATAATAATTACCTGTTGTGCGGTTATAAAAATAGTTCTAAAAGAATAAAAAAAGATGTTGTGCATTCATGTTTTTAGCATGGTTTTTGTATATAATAGTTTGACTATCAATTATATAAAATGCACAACATCAAAACAAATTTCGACAAAT
>JANXOQ010000343.1 GCA_025357775.1 Ferruginibacter sp.
CCTTACAGTACCCGTAAAAGATTTATTGTTTATGGATAGTATTGGCAGACCATACACGATGAGTAGTGCAGATATTACCATTATAAGAAGTGGTAAAAGAAACAATGTAGCACTAACGGTAAGCACTGCCACAGCTATGCAAAACCCTATACAGAATGGTGTGTTGCAAATAAATAATACAGCTAACATTGTAAGTGCAGCTGCCATGGCGTTTAAAGAAAAATGGCAAACAGATGCAGATGTATTTAAGAGATATACAGATATTGTGAACCCTACCAACTGCAGCACAACAAGCGTAGAAGACTGCAATGGCTACCTCGAAAAAAGTATAAACCCTTACGTAAAAGGTCTTTTAGGAAATTATAAACCATACCGCAGTTATACTTATTATGGTGATAGAAATGAGACTGACCCTAGCATAAACACAACCATACGCAAAAATGGATATTTGCAAAACTTTGCTAATTATTGGAATTTTAATACTAGTAATAATTTAATAGCAAACGAAACGAATACCAAATGGGTATGGAACAGTGAGCTTACCAAAGTAAACAATAAAGGGCAAGAGTTGGAAACCAAAGATGCATTGAACCGCTACACAGCAGCCCAATATGGGTTCTTTAAAAATATGCCTGTGGCAATGACCCAAAATTCCCGCTATGGCGAAAGTTTTGCAGAAGGTTTTGAAGATGATGGTTACAGCGAAAGATTGAGCATAGCAAGTTATAACGATTGTTTTAAAAAATATATTGATTTTTTAAACCTGCAAGATGCAGTAGTAGAAAATGCAACCACAACGGGACACACAGGGAAAAGAGTTTTAAAAATACTCCCAAAAGCTTCATCTACTCCTAAGGTAGTTTCAAAATTTATACAACTTAAACCAAGTATTGATAGCTTTAATTTGAAATTACTTGAAAAGTCTGCTTTTGCGCCCACAATACAAGGGATAGATATTACAAATATTTACACCAGCCCTCCGCTGCCACTTGTAGTAGATGAAGCACGAATTTTAAGTAGAGACAATCTGCCACAAGTTTCATTTACAACATGGACTGGCAGTATAGCGAATGGTGGCTATTGGGTAGATGGTACTTTAAACAATAATACTTGCATTAATCCGAGTACAGTTGATTGTCCTTCTTCCTTTCAATTCCAAGTAATACACTATTTTGTTATTGAGCAAGAAGGTACGTATACGCTTAACACAGTTGTCGGTACTAATAACTGGGCATGCATTGGCGGATTTCCAGCAAGCGCCAGTAATTTCTGTAATGTTTACAATGCTAATAACGAATTAGTCGCTGGGTTTAGTGTATCGTATCCAAACGGCCCAATACCCCCTGGTAATTCAAATCAAGCAAGTCAAACACGCTGTTTACCTAAGGGAGTTTACAAAGTTTTATCTTATGTTAATGTATCTGTCACTTGCACTGGAAGCGGTCCCATGACTGAATCTACTTTACTTGGCACAGCTAAATTCTTTGTGTCAAGTTTAAGCAGTACTTCTTACAAATCACCCAACCAATCTGCTTATTGCAACTACCTTGCTCCAGTTGCAGCAAAAGATAGCATGCTTATTTCAACTTTCTCCCCAACCCCCGGCAAACGTATGCTTTTCTCCGCTTGGGTAAAAGAAGATTGTAGTAGCCCTTGCTATAAAACTGATTATACCAATAGTAATATAGAAATATGGAGTGGGGGTAATAATATAGGAGCTGCTGCAGGAATAAATGGTGTAAAACGAGTAGGCAATATTATTGAAGGATGGCAAAAAATAGAAGGGGAGTTTACTATACCTAATGATGCAACTACAGCAGAAATTAGATTTATAAATAACAACACTGCGCCTATGTATGTAGATGATATACGCATAC
>JANXOQ010000394.1 GCA_025357775.1 Ferruginibacter sp.
TATTTGAAAATATTTACAAGAAAACGTCTTTTATTTTTATTATTTAAGAATAAAATTTCTTTAGATGAGAGTTTAAATGGGATAATTAATAGAGCATCTCTTAAATAGCGATAATTATTTATAAGGTAGTCATATGAATTATTTATCTCTTGTCCTTCATGTCGTCTATAAAACATAAATTCTTTTGATAATAAAATAATGTTACTATTACAAGTTGCTTTTAAATTAAAATACATATCACCAGGTACACCATATTCAACAGGATACCCTCCAATAAAATCAAAAAAAGATTTTTTAATAACTGTTGCACCAGGTCCATGCATTAAATATGGAGACTCAAAAAAATGATTGCGTATTGCTTCTTCAGATTGCAAGCACACATTATGCGCTTGTGTGGTACAACGCATAGCAAATGATGCTTCTGGGTATTCTAACATTGATTTTAGTAAATATTCAATGCTATAATCAAAAATCATATCGTCAGAATCAACAGTTATGATATATTCTCCTAAAGCAAGAGATACAGCTTTATTTCTATTTGTAAATTGACCTAAATTTTTTTCATTTTTAATTACCCTTAGCCTATGATCAAGCTTTGCATATTTTTGAGCTATAGAAACTGTGTTATCTGATGAAAAATCATCAAGTATAATTAATTCAAAATTTTTATGTGATGAAGTAAGTACACTTTCAATTGCTTCCCCAATAAATTTTTCTCTATTAAAAGCAGTCATTAAAACACTTACTAATATATTATCCATCTAATTTTTTTCGTAGATATTTCGTAATAAAATTGGGAATAAATGGATTATCTAATCTACTACCATAAATTTTTTTGGCTTTTTTTCTTTTACTTATGCTTGTAACTTCAATTATATTTTCTTCAATTATAGATGTATTTAAAATTGGATGAAACATTTTTTTTGAGAACTCAATACAATTGTTTCGCATTCGTTTCGCATCTAATTCATTTTTTATCAAAAATTCTATTTTATTTGCGTATGTGAGTGAGTCATCAATTTTTATTTTAAACCCAGTTACATTTTCTATTATCAATTCTTGAATTCCTCCATCTAAATTTGAAACTAAAGGAATTACTCCACATTTCATTGCTTCAATTATTGATACTGGCATTCCTTCTGCTTTTGATGGCAAAAGAAAAAAATTCATACAAACCATTTTTTCCAATATTTCATCATTAGAAACTTCTCCATAAAAATTTACTTTATCATCCAAATTCCAAATAATTGCAAGTTCTTCACTTGCAGTGCCAAAAATATTCCATACAGGAAAAATATTTTTGATTCTTAAATCCATTGCAATTTTGGGTAATAAATCATATCCTTTAAAATTAGAAAGTCTCCCTACAAATGCAATATTTATTTCACTATTGATAATAACATTTGGTAAAACATCTGGCACAGGAAAACGTAAATATTTAAACCTACTATAATACTCTGGCATAGTTTGTATTAAATTATCTTCAATACTTTTTGATACTGCTATAAATAAATCAACGTTATCAATATGTTTTTTCGCAAGCTCATAATAGTACATATAATCGCCATGCAAAAAGCAAATAACTTTATTTTGCAACCCCAAGTTACTTACCATACCTAGTTCTAACCAATCGTGTGCTACAATTACTGCATTTTTATTTGGCAATAATTTTGCAAGTTTCTTGCAAGTGTAGTAAAAATTATTTTTGCTACTATAATAAAATATTTTTTGAGTTATAGCACCCTCTAGATATTCTTGAGTAAAGGAATTTTTATCGTCTTCTTTAATAACAAAAATGATATGATTATTAATATTTTTATTATCAGAAAATTTTATTAAATTTTTTATAACTGAAAAAACACCACCTTTTTTACCATTATGAAAATGAAAAATTTCTATCACAATTTATTTACTTTTATAAAATATAAATTATACAAATAAGAAAACATAATAAAAGACATTAGCACCTCAGAAAAAAGATATCTAAAATCTTGAGAAACTAAAGCTATAAATAAAGAGCCTACATTACCTATTAGTGGTAAAAATGGTAATGTCCAATACAATCCTTTTGTAACAGCTATAAAAATGAACAATAAAAGTAATATCCAAACTTGAAATGAACCAGACCAAAAAATAAGTCTTGTGTAAAGAGGTTTGTCAATTCTGTTGCTGTTAGATACTAGTTTTTTCATTAAATTATTTAAATATGAAAATTTACCAGCTCCACATTCGCTACAATAAGTATTTCTAAAACTGCCTTTAATTGGAATAGGTGACCAAATTAATTCTGTCATCATAAATTCAGATTTAAAAAAAATAGTTGGATTATTTTTGATGTTCCTAAAAAATGCATTTCGTATTTCTGATTTTAGTGATTTCACATTTTCTCTATACTCATTTCCGCTGTTGCCAAATGCATACCCATCATGAGAATAATAACTAAATTGAGTTTCAAAAGAATCTATAGGCATAATTTTCGCTAATACTTTTTTACCTTCCTCGTCTAATTTTTTTTCATGTAAAAAGGTTGATAAGTGCTTTACAAGAACATGGTCAAAACTCATCCAAGTTTTTTTTGCGCCTCCAAATTGAAATGCTATAAATATAAAAAAGTAATTTACTAGAACAGCTATAGAAAGTATGAATACAAGTTTGTTTCTTATTTTTTTAAAACAAAAAAAAAGCACAAAAAAAGAAAATAGTACTACTGCTATCCCATTATGCCTAGTGCCTATAATGAAAAGCGTAGCAATAAATAACTCAAAAAAAATATATTTATTAGGGTTATTATTTTCTTTTATAGTTTTGGTGTAATAAATAAGTATGTAAGAAAAATAAAAAATTGATATTCCATAGAGGACATCTTTCCAGTAGGTAACCATCATATATCCAATAGATGGAACAATTGAAAAAACGAATGAAAACACTAACAAAACCCTAAAATCACTTCCATTTTTTAAGAAAAAAACTAATAGCCTTGCTAGTAATAGGGAATATAATATTATGTTTATTAAAATATAACCATCAAACCCAAAAAAAATAAATTTTATTGCTCTTATATATATTAAAAAGAAAAGAGGGTGATGGTCATTTAATTCGGTCAGATAAGCATAGGAGTCTGCGGAAGTGCAGCCAGGGTAAAAAGCAAAATAATATAACAATAAAATAAAAAATGGTACAATAAATAGTATTGTGCTTTTTTGTTTAACTCTTTTTATAATATTAAAATAAATATTATTACTCATGTATTATTTTGCTTAATGTACTTTAGTTGGTGCAATCGAAATTCAAATTCTCTTCTTTCTGTATTTACTAATGAGTCTAAATTTAAGCCAATTAAAAAAGAATTAACTGCAATAAGTATTAGAATAAAACTTAAAATTAATGTAGGAAACCTTGGCACTAAACCTGTATTTAAATATTCAATAAAAACCGGATAAGCTAAAATAGTAGAAATGAAAAGTAAAAGTAAACTTACAATTGAAAAAAATAGTAAAGGTCTATAATTTTTAAATAAATTAAAAACTGTTATAATTACTTTAAAGCCATCTTTAAATGTGTTGAGCTTTGAAAAACTACCTTCAGGTCTGTTTTGATAATTGATTGGAATACTTTTATAAATAAGTCGTTTATCTAAAGCATGAATAGTTAACTCTGTTTCTATCTCAAAACCCTTAGATAATACAGGCAGTGATTTTGCAAACTGAAAACTCATAGCTCTGTAACCAGTAAGCACATCTGTAATGTTTGATTTAAAAAGAAAATTTATTGAGTTCCTTATTAGAGAATTTCCAAAATTGTGCCCAAGCCTTTTATTTACAGTAAAATAATTAGAGCCAAGTCTATCTCCAATTGACATTTCGTAACCATCTTGCAAAATAAAATTGCATAAATCATTTGCATTTTCGGGTGGATATGTATCATCGCCATCTACCATAAGGTAACACTCTGCATCAACTTCCCTTAAGGCTCGTCTTAACACATTCCCTTTACCTTGCAATCTCTCTTTCTTTACTACCACCCCAGTAGATAATGCTTCGCTAAAAGTATTATCAGTAGAGTTATTGTCGTATACATATATAACTGCTTCAGGCAATGATAACTTAAAATCATGTATTACCTTTTTAATAGTTAGTCCCTCGTTGTAACATGGAATTATGAGTGCAATTTTATCCATTTTTTTGTTTAATTATTACTATCATGTTTTTGAAATTGTTCATAAATATTTAGTATATTTTTTTGTAGATTAATATTATTTAGCATACTCACTTGTGCATTTTTGGCTAATTCAAAACCAAAATTTTTATGCTCAATTAATAATTTTATTTTTTTAGCTAAATCGTTGGAGGATGTAGCAGAAAATAACAAGCCTGTTTTTTTGTGCTCAATAAGTTCTGGCATTCCTCCCCTATCTGCTGCTATTACTGGGCAACCAGCTGCCATAGCCTCAAGAATAACTGTTGGACAATTTTCCCAAAGACTGGGAACTAAACAGATGTCTGATGTTTCAAAAACATTCCTTACTTCTTCTCCATTAAGTACACCTAAGAAATCTACTTTTTTTGAAAATTTCCCCAAGGTATTTATCATCAATGATTTTGCTGACTGTATTTCTTTAGAAATTGGCTCATCCCTTCCCACTATTTTAAAACGATATTCTGGATATTGTTTAACAATTTTTTTTATAGCTTCTGTTAGTACAACTATACCCTTCAATATTGTAAGTTTACCTACAAAACATATAATTTTATTATCTCTATCTATAACATTACTTTGTTGCTCAGAATAAATAAAATAGGGATTTGCAATTACATTAATTTTATTTTCTTCAAATTTCCAAAAATTAATAGCCCATTTTTTTAATGCATTTGATGGTGATAATAGCACATCAGCTTTTGTGCAAATAATATATTCATCATCATTTTCCATATTCTTGTCAGAAGTAGCCCAAAACCCTAAATCTAACTTTCCTTTTCTTAATGATCCAAGTACATAACGCATTTTTTTAAAAAAGGTATGATGGGAATTGTAAATTTTGGTTATTAAAACACCTGGGGTATGCATTTTAACAATTAAAGGTATTAGAGGGTACTTATTTTTAATATCCAATGCACATGCACCTACTTCAGGGCTTTCTATTACATCAATTTTATTTTCCAATAAAAAATCGGAAAAAACTTTAGTTACCTCTTTTCTAAATTGATTATTACTCGATGCTAAAATTAAATAGTTTTCATAATTTTCATTTTTAATACAAACATGAGTTGGTTTCTTATTTGTGCAAGAAAACACGAAAACTTTGTGTCCATAGTTTCCAAGCAAATTAGCTAAATTAAAAAAATAAGAACCAATACCACCTATTGCATTATGAGGAGGAAATTCAAAAGTTATCAATGCTATATTTAATTTTTCCTTATTCACTAAGATAAAAATTTCTTAAAAATTGTTTTGCTTTTTGAAATATAGTTTTACCTGTCATATCTAAAACCTGTTTCTTACTCCACCATTCCCAATTATGGTCAAACTTTATTGCATGTTTTTCTGCAATCCAACTAAAACTATCTGCTAGCTTTTTTTCATTGTACCGAACTTTTACGGAATCTTTATCAATACGAGCTTTTTGAAACCTATGATCATGTCTTAAAATAACATCATTCATGCTAAAAACTGATAGCTTTTCTTTTTTACTACAAACAACCCTAATTGAATATTCATAATCCTCAAAACCAAAAAGTTTATCGTCAAACAATCCATGTTCCAAAAAAATACTTCTGTTAATTATGGATGCTCCAGATGGAAAGTAATTACCATATTCATTTGCTAACTCTTCAATAATTATTTCATTATTCTTTTTTACAAACTTCGGGTGCTTTGCAAATTCATTTTCATGCACATTAAAAAGCTTTGGACAAATTATTGCTGCTTCAGTATTCTCTATTATAAAATCATAAAAACTATGTAACCAATTATTTTGTGGTTCAATAGTAATATCATTATCTACAAAAAATAACCATTCTTCATTTGATGCTTCTATTAATTTATTCCTACCTTGTGAAGGCCCTAAATTTTCATCTGAGTGTATAAAAATTAAAGACTGATTGCCAGTATATTGAGATTTTAATATTTGCCAATTCTTTTTTTCAGAGCCATTATTTAATACATAAATATTTATTGCAGAAGGAATA